>JAQUQE010000007.1 GCA_028716225.1 Dehalococcoidales bacterium
ATAGGTACCCCGTACTTTACCGAGGAGCTCCAGATCAAGCGGTGGCCCTGCCCCTCCTGCATCATGGGATGTCACCGAAGGATTACCAACCCGAAGTACTTTCCTGCTGATACAGGCGGTCCGGAGTTTGAGACGCTGGGGATGATCGGCTCAAATCTTTTGATTGATGATCTGGGGGCGATAGTCAGGGCCAATGAGATGGCTAATCGCTATACGATAGACACCATTGATCTCGGCGGCGTGCTGGGCTGGGCTTTTGAGTGCTACGAGCACGGTTTGATAACCAAAGAAGATACCGACGGTATAGCACTGGAGTGGGGGAGCGGTGATGCTCTGATCAAGATGACGGAGAAGATAGTCAGGAGAGAAGGTATCGGCAACCTGCTCGCTGATGGACTAAGGGCCTGTGTCGAACACATACCGGGAACTCAACTCTACGCTCTGGAGTCCTTGGGACAGACCGTTGGGGCGCATGACCCGAGGGCTTTCTGGGGGCAGACTATAACTACCATTGCCTCGACGAGAGGTGGCTGTCATTTGCACGGTTTTGGTGAGGCGTTTGACCTGGGTGCTCTGCTCCCCGAGATAGGTATTACCGAAGGGACCGACAGGTTTGATGTTGCCAAGAAGGGCTATGCCGGTGCTATCTATCAGGATATCCAGCAATTCTGGAACAGCCTGACCTGGTGCTTCTTCTATTTCTTCTCCGGAGTGACATTAGCTGATCAGGTTAATATGCTTAATGCCATAACCGGATGGGATGTAACCCCTGCCGAGGCTCAGAAGATGGGTGAGCGTATCGTGTGTATGCAGCAGGTTTTTAACCTGAATATGGGCATGGTGCCGGAGAAGGAGAACGTATTGCAGGAGCGCTTTACCAAACCCCATAAAGAGGGTGGTGCTGCCGGCAAGGTATTGCCTTGGCAGGCGATTCTGCAAGAGTACTGGGAGACGAAAGACTGGACCAAAGGCGTCCCTAGTAAGGCAAAATTGGCTGAGCTGGGTCTTGATAAACTTGAGGGTAAAAAGGCGCTCAGTGCTGAGGTAGCTCGGGACTATAAGAAGGACTAGATATTCCACTCTAGCCATTCGGAATTAATCGAGGGCAGGCTGTCAAAGATCGCCTGATAATAGAAGAATAAGAGGGAGTCGCCATAGGCAGGCCGTTATTTCTGTAGCGGTGCTGACCTTTGGGGACTCCCTCATCGTATTTATCCGGTTATTCTGTAGGATAATCCGGCAATTCGTGCTACAATATGGGGCGGTTTAGTTTTATGATACGAGGAGATAGAGAAGGCATGTCAGGTGATGGCGGGATAGAGAGACTTATACGCCCCGGTTTAGTTGCTTTTGGCGGCTATAGCGCCCGAAAGTCATCGGAGAATCTGGTGGGGGAGCTTGAGGTTCCGTTAGAGAGCGTTATCAAGCTGGATGCTAATGAAAACCCCTATGGCTGTTCGCCGCGAGTCAACCGGGCACTTGCCTCCTACCGTGAGATAAATACCTATGCCGATGCCGGACAGCAGGAACTGAGCAGATTGATTGAGGGTTATACCAGAATCAGCGCCGGGCACATCGTATCCGGTAATGGCAGCTGTGAGTTGATCGACCTTCTTTTCCGCCTCTTTGTTGAACCGGGGGATGAGGTGATAGTTACCGCCCCTGCCTTCATTATGTATCGTTTCAGTGCCGGAATCTGCGGCGGCAGACTGGTCGAAGTACCCAGGGACAAGGGCTTTGGTATCAATGTTGCGGCGATAAAGGCAGCAATAGGCAAAAGGACCAGAATGATAATTATCGATAATCCTAATAACCCTACCGGGAACCTGGCTGCCGAGAAGGATATCCTTGAGATAGCTGCTACCGGGCTGCCGTTAGTAGTGGATGAAGCCTATTTCGAGTTTGCCGGAGAAACCGTGGCGCCGCTGATGGGCAGATATCACAACCTGATGGTGCTGCGAACATTCAGTAAGTGGGCCGGGCTTGCCGGCCTCAGGATTGGTTACGGCCTTTTCCCTCCTATAGTTGCCGATTACCTGATGAAGATCAAGCTCCCTTATAATGTGAATGTGGCGGCAATCGTCGCTGTTCGTGAGTCGCTGAAGGACCTGGATTACTTGATGGATAACGTGAGGGCGATAATCGCCGAAAGGGAGAGGCTTTTTAATGAACTGAAAAAGTTTAAGTTCTTAGAGCCCTTTCCCTCGCGGGCTAACTTCATCCTTTGCTCGGTCCTGGGTGCCATGGCCGGTGAGCTCTGTGATAAACTTCAGAGGAGAGGCATCCAGGTTCGCTACTTCAATACGCCGGTACTAAAGAATTACATCCGTATCAGCGTGGGTAAACCGGAGCATACCGATATTCTGATCAGGGCACTCCAGAAAATAGGGGAGGAGACAAATGGCTAACCGAAATTATGTTGTAAAAAGGGATACCAAGGAGACCGACATCAGCCTGTCGCTTAATATTGATGGTAGCGGCAAATGGGATATGAATAGCGGCATCAGGATGCTGGATCATCTGCTGGCTCAGTTATCTCAGCACGGCTTATTTGACATAAAGCTTTCAGCGACCGGTGTTGATCAGCATCACGTAGTAGAGGACGTCGCTATTACCCTGGGTAAGGCTTTTGCTCAGGCACTGGGTGAGAGGCGGGGTATTGTCAGGATGGCCGATGCGGCCGTACCGATGGATGATGCCCTGGCAGAGGTGGTTGTAGACCTGAGTGGTCGGGGATATACGGTATTGGATTTGCCTTTTAGCGATAATGATATGTTCGGTTTTCCCACCGACCTGGTCCGTCACTTCCTGGAGACCTTTGCTGTTGAAGCCAGGATCAATCTCCACGCCAGGTTTCTCTACGGTGTTAACGATCACCATAAAGCGGAAGCCTTGTTCAAGGCCCTGGGTAGAGCCCTGGATAAGGCTACCAGAATCGATGAGCGAATCAGGGGTAAACTACCCAGTACCAAGGAATTCCTTGAAGGTTAATACGTCGGGTTGAGTTCTATGCCAGCTTCTTACCGGTCAACCTTTCGTAGGCATGCCGGTATCTTGTGGTAGTAGCTTCAATGACCTCCGGCGGGAGCATGGGAGCCGGAGGTTCTTTATTCCACCCTGACCCGGCGAGCCAGTCCCGTACCGGCTGTTTATCGTAGCTTGGTTGGGATTGCCCCACCTGGTAGAGCCCGGCATCCCAGAACCGGCTCGAGTCCGGGGTTAAAAGTTCGTCAACTAGAATCAGCCGGTCGCCATCCAGCCCGAATTCCATCTTGGTATCGGCGATAATAATGTCTCTGGCGTAATCCCTTGCGTAGTTATAGATGGCCATACTTTTTTCCTTGAGCTCACGGGCCATCTTTTCCCCTACCATTTCTTTCAGCTCATAGGTACTGAGCGGCAGGTCGTGCCCTGTCTCTGCCTTGGTTGTCGGTGTGAATAATGGTTCGGGTAGCTCCTGGCTTTCCTTCAGCCCTGTCGGTAGCGGTTCGCCGTTAATTGTACCCTGTTTTTGATACTCTACCCAGGCCGATCCGGAGATGTAGCCGCGAACAACGCATTCAACCGGAATAACCTTAACTTTCTTAGCGATCATAGACCTTGCCTCAAGGTAAGAGGGATAAGCAAAACGGTCTGTCGCCGGCAGGTATTTGTCCAGGCATCTTACGTCATCAACTACTTCTATCAGGTGGTTGGCTATTATACTTTCTGTATTCCGGAACCAGAAGGCGGAGAGTCTGTTGAGCACCATACCTTTATCGGGGATGCCACAGGGTAGTACTACATCGAAGGCGGAGATGCGGTCGGTGGTTACGATTAGCAGCCGGTTGCCCAGGTCATAGGTATCACGTACCTTGCCTCGGGAAAATGTTGGCAGGGGCAGTTCGCTTTTCAGTAAAACAGGGCAAGCGCTCATATTGACCTCGGCACCATGTTCTTGTCTTCCGTTGCCGTCGCTTTTTCTTTCCACTGTGCTGAGGTCAGGCCGATTTTCTTGAAGATGTCGTCGATGTAGCGCAAATAGTACTGCTCGTTAAAAAGCGGTTCAAGCTCTTCCGGAGCCAGGATAGCGGTAATATCGGCATCGGCCTTAAGCAGCTTCAAAAAATCCCTGTTCTTCTCCCAGGTCTTCATAGCATTTCGCTGTACCAGTTCGTATGCTTTTTGACGGGATAGCCCCTTGTCGATAAGGGTCAGCATTACCCGTTGCGAGAAGACCAGTCCCTTGGTAAGTTCGATATTTCTCTTCATCTTCTGGGGGTAGACCAGTAGTCCTCTCATTACCGATGCAAAAAGACTGAGACAGTAGTCCAGGACGAGGCAGGCGTCGGGAAGAATGATACGCTCTGTTGAAGAGTGGCTGATATCCCGTTCGTGCCATAATGCGATGTTCTCCATTGAGGTCAGGGCGTAGCCCCTTAGCAGTCGAGCTAGGCCGCAGATTCGCTCGCAGAGCTCGGGGTTACGCTTGTGTGGCATGGCTGAAGACCCGGTCTGACCGGCTGCAAAGGGTTCCTCTACTTCCCTGACTTCGGTCTTTTGTAACGCCCTGATTTCGGTGGCGAATTTCTCTAATGAACTGGCGATTATTGCCAGGGTAGTGGTGAACTGAGCGTGACGGTCGCGCTGTATAATCTGATTCGATACCGGTGCCGGTGAAAGCCCCAGTCTGGCGCAGGTCTTCTCTTCAAGTTCAGGGAGCAGGGTGGCGTAGGTGCCGACTGCCCCCGAGATTTTGCCGACGGTGATAGCCCTCTTGGCGGCGGCAAGCCTCTGGCGGTGGCGCTTCATTTCCTCGACCCAAAGAGCCAGCTTCAGACCGAAGGAGAGCGGTTCGGCATGGATACCGTGTGTGCGGCCGATCATAGCCGTGTATTTATGCTTTATCGCCTGTTGCGCCAGTACCGAAATCAGTTCTTTGATATCCTGATTCAGTATCTCTGTCGCCTCGATAAGCTGTAGGCTGAGGGCAGTATCAATTACATCCGAGGAGGTAAGACCGAGATGAATAAAGCGTGATTCTTTACCCAGGCTTGTAGCTACGGAGCTGAGAAAGGCGGTAACGTCGTGGTGAGTTTCTTTGAGAATTTCCTCCATACGTTTAAGATTAACACGGGCCAGCTTTATCTTGGGTACCGCCTCTCTGGGGATAACACCCAGTTCCGCCCATGATTCGCAGACGGCAATCTCTACCTCAAGCCATTTGTTGAATTTGTTCTCGTCTGACCAGACGCTCTTCATTTGTGGTCGGGAATATCGTTCAATCATTTGTTGTCTCCCTGTAAATCACTCCTGTATTTCTCGTAGGAGTTTCTTATCTCATCATGCTTCAGGCCCAGAATTTCGGCTGCCAGATAAGCCGCGTTCTTAGCTCCGGCACTACCGATTGCCACGCAGGCTACCGGTACTCCAGCCGGCATCTGGACTATGGAATAGAGGGCATCAAGCCCATTTAGTTCACTACCAGCTAGCGGTACGCCGATGACCGGTATAGTCGTCCAGCTGGCGATGACTCCGGGGAGGTGGGCGGCGCCGCCGGCGGCGGCGATGATGACCTCAATACCCCTGCCCCGGGCATCCAATCCGAAACTGCGTACCTTTTCCGGGTTGCGGTGGGCTGACATTACGATTAGCTCATAGTCGATGCCCAGTTTACCGAGTGCCTCCAGCGTCGATCGCATCGATTCGGTATCTGATTTACTGCCCATAACTACAGCTACTAACGGCATATATTAATCTCACCTCCTCCAGCCCCTCTCCTCTTTTCGAGAAGAAGGAAAGAAGTTATTTGTAAGTGGACAGAGTTTTCATCGGGCCCTTTTCTCATACCAGGGCGATGTCTTTGCGGTAATGACAGCCCTCGAAGTTAATTCGTGATATGTTGTGATAGACCTTTTCTCTGGCCTCAGTGATATTCTTGCCGGTAGCGGCTACGGTAAGCACCCGTCCCCCGTAGCTCAATACCTGTCCTTTTGTTGTGCCTACCCTGGTACCGGCGTGAAATACCATAATGTCTTTGTCCAGGCTATCCAGTCCGCTGATCGGGAATTCCGTCCGGTAGCTTCCGGGATAACCTCCTGATGTCATTACCACGCCGACACAGGCATTCCCGCTCCATTCTATATCTATCTGGTCAAGATTGCCACTGATTATTGCCAGCATGATATCTAACAGGTCCGTTTTTAAGAGGGGGAGAACTACCTGTGTCTCCGGATCGCCAAAGCGCGCATTGAACTCTATCACCTTTGGCCCGTCCCCGGTGATCATCAATCCTCCGTAGAGAACTCCCTTATAAGGCCTTTTCTCGGCGGCCAGTGCTTTTACCGAAGGCCTGAGGATGGTCTCGGCTACTTCTTGGTCCAGCTTGGGGCTGGTGAAGTATGGTGGGCTGTAGCTACCCATACCGCCGGTATTCGGGCCCCGGTTCCCATCAAATACCGGTTTGTAATCGCATGCCGAGACAAGCGGGATTACGGTGCTGCCATCGGTAAAGGCAAAAGAGCTCATCTCTTTTCCAGTCAGGCATTCTTCAATAACCACCCTGTTCCCGGCGGCACCGAAGATTTTGGCTTCCATAATCTGGTATAGAGCATCGATGGCTTCCTGGATTGAGCGGGCGACGGTTACCCCCTTGCCGGCAGCCAGGCCGTCCGCCTTGACGACAACGGGGGGTGTCTGCTGCTCGATGTACCTTTTCGCTCTACCGTATTCGGAGAAGCTGACCCCACTGGCACAGGGAATACCATACTTCTCCATTAGCTGCTTGGCAAACACCTTACTCGACTCTATTTCGGCGGCTGCTTTTCCGGGACCGAAGATAGGTATGCCGATGCTCTGGAAGTGATCGACGATGCCGCTGGCAAGTGAAGCCTCCGGACCGACCACGGCAAGCTCGACTCCCTTTTCCTGTGCCGCTTTAGCTAATTCCTCTATATCAGTGGGCTTAATGTCCAGGTTATGGGCAATTTGGGCCGTACCGGCATTACCCGGGGCGGCATAAATCTCCTTGACCTTGCGACTACCGGCCAGCTTCCAGACCAGGGTATGTTCCCTGGCCCCGCTACCAACAACCAGTACCTTCAGCGTTTTCCTCTCCTCCTCTATGTAATCTGGTACTCTACCTGTACTGCTATCTCGCCCTGGGGCGTGCTCGATTTAATACTAATTACATGGAAGCCATTCTCCGGCGCGATGAAGATGAAGTGTCCTTCTGCAGCAGCAACTACCTTGCCCTTCTCCAGACGTCCCAGTCCAGTGTCCTTTATGTTCCCGGCTTGACCGGTGCTGGTCTGGTATCCTAGAACTTCCTCGGCCGGTGTGGTAACTCGGAGCATTACTGCGGCCCCCTCGGCATAGAAGGATAGATACAGTTCTTGTCCACGCTTAAGGTACAGGGAGAAGCTGTGAGAGTCGTACTCGTCGGTGTTGCCAGGAGTGGTGTCGGTTGACAGTTGAAAGTTTATTGTTTCGTGGGGAGACTGCTCCGGTACCGGGGTCTGAGCACGCATTAGTACCGGCGCATAGACTCCAAGTACAACTGAGATTGCTCCCAGTATAATTCCCAGGATAATGATCGGTTTTTTGTACATCCTTGACTCCCCTCCTCTTTAGTTATCCTTACCCCTCCGTTACTCCCACTCTATAGTCGATGGTGGTTTGGAGGTTATGTCATAGACGACCCGGTTTACGCCGGTTACCTCGTTGACGATACGGTTAGAAATCTTGGCCAGCAGTTCGTAGGGCAGCCGTGCCCAATCGGCAGTCATCGCATCGTCACTGGTTACGGCACGGACGGCAACCAGGTAGCCATAGGTTCTGAAGTCCCCCATTACCCCAACACTTTTGACGTCGGTAAGTACGGCAAAACTCTGCCATAGCTGGCGGTATAGTTTTGCCTGCTTGATCTCTTCCATTACAATCCAGTCGGCACTACGAAGTATTTCCAGCTTCTCTCTGGTTACCTCACCAATGATACGGATGGCCAGACCGGGACCGGGGAACGGCTGTCGCCATATCATCTCCTCGGGGAGACCCAGCCCCAGGCCTACCTGCCGTACTTCATCCTTGAATAGGTAGCGCAGGGGTTCAACCAGGTTGAGCGTCATCTTGGCGGGTAGTCCGCCGACATTATGATGGGTTTTTATTTTTGCTGAAGCTTTACTTCCAGAAGAGGCGCTCTCGATGACATCCGGGTAAAGGGTACCCTGGGCCAGAAAATCGACCTTGCTTATTTTAGCGGCTTCTTCCTCGAAGACCTTGATGAATTCCTCCCCGATAACCTTGCGTTTCTGCTCGGGGTCGATTATACCCTGCAGACGGTTGAGGAATCTTTCACTGGCATCAACATGAATGGTATTCATCCCCAGGTTACGGCGGAAGACTTTTAGGGTTCTTTCTGCCTCTTGGCGGCGTAGCAGTCCGTTATTAACAAAGATGCAGGTAAGCTGGTTTCCAATAGCCTGGTGAATGAGGGTAGCTACTACCGATGAATCAACTCCTCCGGAAAGGGCATTGATGACCTTACCGCCGCCGACCTGCTCTTTAATCCTGTCCAGGCTGTCCCTGATGAAGCTGCCCATAGTCCAGTTCCCCTGGCAGCCACATATCCGGTAGGCAAAATTCTTCAGGATGGTCTTACCATTTGGTGTATGAGCTACCTCAGGGTGAAACTGGAGGCCAAATATTCTCTTATCATTACCCATTACGGCAAATGGCGAGCCTTCAGTATAGGCCAGGGTACTGAATCCAGGTGGCATTTCTTCAATCTGATCGCCGTGGCTCATCCATACCGGAGCGGGGGTGGGTAAATCAGCAAGCAGGAGCGAGTCTACATCGGCAACATGAAGGACGGCATGGCCGTATTCGTGCCTTTTCCCCTGGGTGACCTTGCCACCTAGCTGGTGGGTGATCGCCTGCATTCCGTAGCATATCCCCAGCACCGGCAGGTTGCTTTCGTAGATATAGGCTGGCGCCAGAGGCGCCTCCGGTGTGTAAACGCTGGCCGGTCCGCCGGAGAGGATGAATCCCTTTGGGTTTAACGGGGCTATCTTTTCCCAGGGGGTGTCATATGATACCAGTTCACAATATACCTGACATTCTCGTATCCGCCGTGCGATGAGCAGGCTATACTGAGAGCCGAAGTCGATGACAACGATAGTCTCGCGCTCGGTGACGGGAATAGCTTCTTTTGCCGCCGCCGGCTGTTCACCACCCATCTCTTTGGCAATCTCCAAATAGGTGGATACTTCAATATCGCCACTGGTGGCCACGCGGTGGCTGCTTGGTGTCTCTTGTGATTTGTCTTCGGTCATTATATCTCAAAGATTATCATTATGGTATACTGGCGTCAAGAGTGAAGCGAAATTTCCGCTAGGTGGTATTGCGGTGTTAACCGGACTCCCTGCGAGTGTTGCAAACCAGGTCCGTGAGGGTGTGGCCGTCCTCAGGGGTGGGGGTATCGTTGCTTTCCCTACTGATACCGTCTATGGTCTGGGGGTCTGTCCTTATCTTCACCGGGCGGTGGAACGGGTCTATGCGGTAAAGGAACGGCCGTTGGAGATGGCACTGCCCCTGCTTTTGTCCAGTACGCTACAGATAAGCGAAGTTGCCGAATCGGTGCCGCCGATTGCCCGGTTGCTGGTGGAGAAGTTCATGCCCGGTCCTTTAACTCTGGTCTTATATAAGTCCGTGGTTGTTCCGGGCATTGTTACCGCCGGGGGTATTACCGTAGCTGTTCGTGTTCCAGCCCACCCTGTACCCGTTGCCCTTGCTCTGGGGTTGGGGGCGCCTATTTCGGGCACCAGCGCTAATCTGAGCGGTAAGCCGAGTGCTCTGACGGCTGATGAAGTGCATGCTCAATTCGGTAACAAAATCGATCTGGTTATTGATGGCGGCCGGTGTCCGGGTGGCCGGGAGTCTACCATAGTTGATGTCACCGGAGAGATACCGGTGGTTTTACGAAAGGGAGCGATAGATTTTGGCGAACTGAAGAAGGTGTGTGCTAGTATTATTTTAGGAGGGAGGGTCGATTAGTGCGTATTGCTATTGGGTGTGACCACAGGGGATTGGATATCAAGCAATTTGTGATCAGCCTGGTTAGTGACTCGGGGCACAGTGTCGAGGACTTTGGCTGTTATACTACCGATCCGGTGGACTATCCCGATATCGCCAGAAAGGTAGCTCTGGCGGTAGCCGGAGGTGATTGCGCTCAGGGTATCCTGATATGTAATACCGGTATCGGCATGAGCATCGCCGCTAATAAGTTTAAGGGTATAAGGGCGGCTCTATGTTGTAGCGTCTTTGATGCCTGCCGTGCTCGTCAGCATAACGATGCTAATATCCTTTGTCTGAGTGCCGAACGGGATAGAGAGTCAATATCCGAAATAGTTAATACCTATCTTACCAGTGAATTTCAAGGTGGCCGGCATCTGCTAAGGGTGAACAAGATAATAGCTATGGAGGGTTGACCAGATACGAATTAGCTTGACAATGGGCAGGTGCTATGCTATGTTTTTTTAAACGGGGTAAAGCTATTATTTCAGATTATTGGTCCGTCCGGATAGGGGCGGTTTTTGATTATTAATGGGGGAAGGAGTTAGTCTGGCTTGTGAAGAGTGACGTGGTTAAAAAGGGTGTAGAGAGGGCTCCACACCGGTCTCTATTGTATGCCTTGGGTTGTACGACTGATGATATGGATCGGCCTTTCGTCGGAATTGTGAATAGCTTTAGTGAGATTGTGCCGGGTCATATACACCTGCGCCAGATTGCTGAAGCGGCTAAATCGGGGGTGTACAGTGCCGGGGGTGTTCCCTTTGAGATGAATACCATTGCTGTATGTGACGGTATCGCTATGAACCACACCGGTATGAAATATAGTTTGCCCAGCCGGGAGCTGATTGCTGACTCGGTAGAGACAGTGGCTGAAGCCCATGGTTTCGATGCACTGGTCTTTATTACCAATTGTGACAAGATTGTTCCCGGGATGCTTATGGCGGCGGTCCGGTTGAACCTGCCGTCCATCTTTGTCAGTGGTGGTCCGATGCTGGCCGGACGCCTCTGTGGGGAGGATGGGGTTAAGCATGTTGATGTTAATTCTATCTTTGAGGCGGTCGGCAGGGTGGTTAAGGGTGGCATGGGTAAAGAGGAGCTGGAACAGCTTGAGGCGGTTGCTTGCCCCGGCTGCGGTAGTTGTTCCGGTATGTTTACCGCTAACACGATGAATTGTGCTACCGAGGCTATGGGAATGGGTCTGGTCGGTAATGGCACCATTCCAGCCATTGACGCCAGACGGGTGAGGCTGGCGAAACAGGCCGGGCGACAGGTCATGCGACTTCTGGCTGAAGATGTTAGGCCGCGCGATATTATCAACAGGGATTCTATTCATAATGCCTTTGCAGTTGATATGGCATTAGGCGGCAGTACCAATTCGGTGCTGCACCTCATCGCCGTAGCCCATGAGGCAGGTGTTGATTTCACCCTGCCCATGGTTAACCGGATAAGTGAGTGTACTCCACATCTGGTAAAGATGAGGCCGGCCGGTGATTTTCACCTGGAGGATTTGGATGCGGCAGGCGGCGTCCCGGCAGTGATGAAAGAGATTAAAGGGGTGCTGAATCTGGAAGCAAGGACGGTATCGGGTAAATCGGTGGCTGAGATTGTTGCCGACAGCCGCTTTGTGGATAGAAAGGTGGTTCGTTCTGTAGACAGCGCCCACTCGGCTAGCGGCGGTATTTGTATCCTCTTCGGTAACCTGGCGCCGGAGGGTGCAGTGGTGAAGAGGGGGGCGGTAGCCCCTGAGATGATGGTCCATCGTGGTCCGGCCAGGGTGTTTGATTCCGAGGAGGAAGCTACCAAAGCTATTCTGGACGGTAAAATAGAGTCGGGTGATGTGGTGGTCATTCGCTATGAGGGTCCTAAAGGCGGACCGGGAATGAGAGAGATGCTCACTCCTACCTCCATCCTGAGTGGCATGGGGATGGATAATGAGGTAGCTTTGATAACCGACGGGCGTTTTTCTGGAGCGACCCGTGGCGCTGCTATCGGGCATGTCTCTCCCGAGGCGGCCAGTCGGGGGCCTATCGCTGCTCTGAAGGATGGTGACATGATAAGTATCAATATCCCCGACTATAAACTTGAGGTTGAACTTGATGATAGCGAAATATCCCGGCGTTTGGCCGGTCTGGCTGAATTTGAACCCAGGGTGAAGGCTGGTTATCTCAAGCGGTATGCGGAGAGGGTCTCTTCCGCCAGTAGCGGAGCGGTATTTAGCCAGTAGGAGCGATGATGATGAAAATGACAGGCGCCCAGATTGTATGTGAGAGTATGTTGAAGGAGGGAGTGGAGGTTATCTTCGGTTTACCGGGGGGAGTTGTGATACCGCTTTATGATACCCTGCCTCAGTATCCCCAACTCCACCATGTTCTGGTGCGTCACGAGCAGGGGGCGGCTCATGCCGCTGATGGCTACGCCAGGGCCAGCGGCAAGGTAGGCGTATGTTTTGCTACCTCCGGTCCGGGGGCCACCAACCTGGTAACCGGCATTGCCAATGCCTATCTGGACTCGGTGCCGATGGTGGCGATAACCGGGCAGGTAGTCCGATCTTGTATCGGCAGGGATGCTTTCCAGGAAGTGGATACCACCGGTATTACTCTACCTATTACCAAGCATAACTATCTTGCGCTTGATGTCGGTTCACTGGCCAGAATACTCAAGGAATCCTTTCACCTTGCCCGGACGGGGCGGCCGGGGCCAGTGCTGATTGATATCCCTAAGGATGTATTTACCGACCAGGCGGAATACTGCTATCCGGATGAGGTGAAATTACCCGGTTATAATCCGACCCTTGAAGGACACCCGGCCCAGATTAAGAAAGCCGCCAAAATTATCAATGAGGCAGAGCGGCCGCTGGTCATCGCGGGCAGGGGAGTGGTTATCTCGGGTGCTTATGCTGAACTTAAGGATATGGTGGAGACGGCGCAGTTACCGGTGGTTACCACGCTGTTGGGCATCGGTTGTTTTCCGGAGAGCCATATGCTGAGCTTCGGGATGCTGGGGATGCATGGTATGGCCTATGCTAATATGGCGGTTGACGGGGCGGATGTGATAGTGGCGGTAGGAATGAGGTTTGATGACAGGGCGACGGCCAGGGTGAGTGCGTTTGCACCGCATGCTAAGGTGGTGCATATCGATATTGATCCTGCTGAGATTGGCAAGAACGTCCGGGTGGATGTCCCGATAGTAGGTGATGTCCGGCTTGTGCTGAAGGAGTTGAACAAGCTGGTTGACTCTGCGGATCATTCCGATTGGATCGATCAGATTGATGAGTGGCGGCGGGAACGTCCGATAGAGATCCCCTGGGGTGGTGGAAGTCTGTTGCCGCAGTATGTAATGAGCAAGATATTTGAGGTAACCGGTGGTGAGGCGATAGTGGTAACCGGGGTAGGGCAGCATCAGATGTGGGCGGCGCAGCATTATTGTTATGACAGGCCGAACAGTCTGATATCGTCTGGTGGATTGGGCACGATGGGGTTTGGGCTACCGGGGGCGATAGGGGCGAAGATAGGCTGTCCGGACAGGACGGTCTGGTGTGTAGATGGTGATGGTAGTTTTCAGATGACGATACAGGAGCTAGCCACGATGATGCAGGAGGGGTTGGCGGTGAAGATAGCGATAATCAATAATGGTTATCTGGGGATGGTGAGGCAGTGGCAGCAGCTCTTTTATGACAAGAGGTATGTAGCGACGCCGCTTTCCGGTCCTGATTTTGTCAAGTTGGCGGAGGCGTACGGGATACCGGCGGTGAGGGTGAAGAGGAGGGAAGAGGTAGTGCCGGCGGTTGAGCAAGCGATGGAGGAAGAGGGGGCGTTTCTGATAGATTTTGTGGTAGAGCCGGAGGAGAATGTGTATCCGATGGTACCGCCCGGGGCGGCGCTGGCCGAGATTATGGATAGACCGAAGGATAGAGAGGTAGCGGGATGCCGGTGACGAAGCATACGCTGGTGGCTCTGGTGGAGGACAAGCCGGGGGTACTCAACCGGATGGCAAGCGTGTTCCGGAGGCGTGGCTTCAATATCGAGAGTATCAATGTCCTTGAGACCATCAATACTGAAAGTGATGAGTTGCCCCATCTGTCCCGTGTGGCCATTGTAGTTGGTGGGTCGACTGCCATGCTGGAACAGCTGAGAAAGCATCTGGAAAATATCGTGGATGTTGTCAAGGTAACCGATATTACTACCAAGGGCATATATTGACAGTTCTGTAATTGAAGCGGTTGACTGGTGTAATGATGCACTGGCAATTCGGGTAAGGCAGTAAATCCTGTATGTCTTGCTTGGGGATAAGCTGGAGAGACAGTAATGAGAATGACTGGTGCCCAGATTATGTGCGAGAGCTTGGTGGAGGAGGGAGTAGAGGTCATCTTCGGTCTGCCTGGAGTACCACTCATACCGCTGTTGGATTCACTGCCCCGGTATCCCCAGCTCCGTCATGTTCTGGTGCGTCACGAACAGGGGGCGGCTCATGCCGCCGATGGTTACGCCAGGGTCAGCGGCAAGGTAGGAGTATGCCTGGCCACTTCCGGTCCGGGGGCTACCAACCTGGTAACCGGTATTGCCAATGCCTACCTGGACTCAGTGCCGATTGTGGCGATAACCGGGCAGGTAGCCAGGCCCTTTATCGGTAAGGATTCCTTCCAGGAGACGGATATTACCGGTATCGTTTCACCGATTACCAAGGATAGCTTCCTTGTTCTTGATGTGGATTCACTGGCCGGAATTGTCAAGGAGTCTTTTTACATTGCCCGGACGGGGCAGCCGGGGCCGGTTTTGATTGATATACCGAAGGACGTGTTTACCGACCAGGCGGAATACTGCTATCCGGATGAGGTGAAATTACCCGGTTATAATCCGACCCTTGAGGAGCGTCCGGCTCGGGTTAATCAGGCGGCTGAAGTTATTGATGAAGCTGAGCGCTTGTTAGAGGATGCTGGAGGTGGTGGAAGTCTGTTGCCGCAGTATGTAATGAGCAAGATATTTGAGGTAACCGGTGGTGAGGCGATAGTGGTAACCGGGGTAGGGCAGCATCAGATGTGGGCGGCGCAGCATTATTGTTATGACAGGCCGAACAGTCTGATATCGTCTGGTGGATTGGGCACGATGGGGTTTGGGCTACCGGGGGCGATAGGGGCGAAGATAGGCTGTCCGGACAGGACGGTCTGGTGTGTAGATGGTGATGGTAGTTTTCAGATGACGATACAGGAGCTAGCCACGATGATGCAGGAGGGGTTGGCGGTGAAGATAGCGATAATCAATAATGGTTATCTGGGGATGGTGAGGCAGTGGCAGCAGCTCTTTTATGACAAGAGGTATGTAGCGACGCCGCTTTCCGGTCCTGATTTTGTCAAGTTGGCGGAGGCGTACGGGATACCGGCGGTGAGGGTGAAGAGGAGGGAAGAGGTAGTGCCGGCGGTTGAGCAAGCGATGGAGGAAGAGGGGGCGTTTCTGATAGATTTTGTGGTAGAGCCGGAGGAGAATGTGTATCCGATGGTACCGCCCGGGGCGGCGCTGGCCGAGATTATGGATAGACCGAAGGATAGAGAGGTAGCGGGATGATAGTGACGAAGCATACGCTGGTGGCTCTGGTGGAGGACAAGCCGGGGGTACTCAACCGGATGGTAAGCCTTTTCCGGAGGCGTGGCTTCAATATCGAGAGCATCGCCGTGGGGAGCAGTGAATTGCCCCATCTATCCCGTATGACTATCGTGGTAGGTGGGCCGGCTGACATTGTGGAACAGGTCAGGAAGCAGTTGGACAAGGTGGTCGAAGTGGTCAAGGTAACTGATATTACCGACAAGCGTATTCTGGCCCGTGAATTAGCCTTGATTAAGGTAAAGGCTACCACCTCTACCCGGAGCGAGATTATTGAGATTGTTGATATCTTCAAGGCGAATATTCTGGATGTATCCGCTGATTCGATAGTGATTGAGGTTACCGGGGATGAGGATAAGGTTAACTCGTTATTTAATCTGCTTCGTGGTTTTGGCGTTAAAGAGATGAACCGTACAGGGCGTATAGCTACCACCAGGGGGGGGAAGATGCTGCCGGCGGAGGAAAGAATACCCGGGGCTCAGAAGGAAAAGAGGGGTAAATCTTAGGGTTTGTCGGTAGCGGTGTGATAGAGTCTATGTTTTGTGGGTAAGCTTATACTGTAGTGGGATACCCTCACAGTCTATCCTGCTTCGTGGTAATAGCCGCGGTTTTTAGACAGGTTCATATCCGTCTCGTCGTCTTTTCTTGCCAGATATAGGGTAAAAGGGATAGACTTTAATATGTAGTATTGTCATAGTCGTCGCGGCTGCTGTTTTTATTTAAATAATTTAAGGAGGTAAGGTTATGGCAAAGATATACTATGACTGTGATTGTGACCTGAAGTTGCTTGAAGGAAAGGTGATCGGTGTTGTCGGTTTTGGCAGTCAGGGACATGCCCACGCTCAGAACCTCAGGGATAGCGGTTGTCAGGTAATCGTGGCTGAAGCGGAGGGGACTCCGGGCTGGAAGGATGCTAAGGATGCTGGCTTTAAGGTCTCGAGCGCTGTCGATGTGGCCAGGGAGGCCGACATTGTTATGATGCTGGCACCGGATACCGTTCAGCCGGTTATTTATAGGTCGATTGAGAAAGAGCTGGTGCCCGGCAACACCCTGATGTTTGCGCATGGCTTTAATATTCATTACGGGCAGATTGTCCCTCCGGCGGGGATTGATGTGACCATGATAGCCCCTAAAGGTCCCGGTCATCTGGTCAGGCAGCTATATACGGATAAGATAGGTATCCCGGCGTTGGTAGCGGTATATCAGGATGCCTCGGGTCAGGCAAGGGATGTCGCCCTGGCTTATGCTAAGGGTATCGGTGCCTCCCGGGCTGGCGTCCTCGAAACGACCTTTGCCGAAGAGACCGAGACCGATCTTTTCGGTGAGCAGGCGGTGTTATGCGGCGGCGTTTCCGCTCTGGTTAAAGCTGGCTTTGAGACACTGGTCGAGGCTGGTTATCAACCGGAGATAGCCTACTTTGAGTGCTTCCATGAGATGAAGTTAATTGTCGACCTTATGTATCAGGGCGGCTTGGACTATATGCGCTACTCAATCAGCGATACTGCTGAGTATGGTGACTATACCCGGGGGCCTCGGGTTATCGACGAGTCGACCAAGGAAGAAATGGAACAAATCCTGGCTGAGATTCAGGATGGCAGCTTCGCCAAGGAGTGGATTTTGGAAAATCAGGCCGGTCGTCCGGTCTTCAATGCCCTGAGGCGTATGGATGCCGAGCACCTGATTGAAGAGGTAGGGGCAGAGCTGCGTCAGATGATGCCGTGGCTAAAAGGAACCAAGTAATCTGGCCTGTTTACTTGAAGAGGGGATAGAGTAATGATGGATCGAGTTATTATCTTCGATACCACCCTCCGGGACGGAGAGCAGGCGGCGGGGGGGGCGCTTAATATCCATGAAAAATTGGAGATAGCCAAGCAGCTGGAGGAGCTGGGAGTGGATGTTATCGAGGCTGGCTTTCCCTCTAGCTCCCCGGGTGACTTTGAGGCGGTAAGCCTGGTTGCCCGGGAGGTCCGGGCTCCGGTAGTTTGTGGCTTGGCTCGGGCCCACCCCGATGATATTGATAGTGCCTGGGAAGCGCTGAAAAAGGCCGGGCAGCCAAGAATACATGTGTTCCTGTCGGCTTCGGATATTCACCTTACGTATCAGTTGAAGAAGAGTCGTGAGCAGGTCCTTCAGACTGCCCGTGATATGGTAGCCAGGGCCAAACGGTATACCGGTGATATCGAGTTTTCCCCGATGGATGCCAGCCGGACTGATCCGGAGTATTTGTATCAGATCGTAGCCGCTGTTATTGATGCCGGAGCTACTACGGTTAATATTCCGGACACCGTCGGCTATGCCATACCCGGTGAGTTTGGTAGCCTGATCGAGGGGATTTTTGAGAATGTATCCAACATTAACCGGGCTGTCATTAGCGTCCACTGTCACAATGACCTGGGCTTGGCGGTAGCAAACAGTCTGGAGGCAGTCAGGATGGGGGCGAGGCAGGTGGAGTGTACCGTTAATGGCATCGGGGAGAGGGCAGGTAACGCTTCGCTTGAGGAAGTGGTGATGGCGATTAAGACCCGCCGGGACTTTCTCAAGCTCTCCACCGGTGTTAATACCGAACAGATCTACCGCTCAAGCCGGCTGGTGAGTGAAATGACCGGTTTTCCGGTACAGCCCAATAAGGCAATCGTCGGTGCCAATGCCTTCCGGCATGAGTCGGGCATTCACCAGGACGGCGTCATCAAGATGCCGATAACCTATGAGATAATAGACCCGAGGACGGTTGGTATACCGGCCTCGAGCCTGGTGCTGGGTAAGCTCAGCGGCCGGCACGCCTTTCGGGAGCGGCTGGCGGAACTGGGTTATAGTTTGTCCGATGATGACCTGAGTCATGCCTTCGGTGTTTTTAAGGAGCTTGCCGATAAGAAGAAGGAGGTTACCGACCGGGATATCGAGTTTATCATCGCTCAGGAGTTGCGTACTGCATCTGAAGCATACCACCTCGATTGTGTTCAGGTATCCTGTGGCGATAAAGGTATACCAACTGCATCGGTCAGGCTGATCGGTCCCGATGGACAGGTGCTGGCTGATGCGGCACTGGGGGCTGGTCCTGTCGATGCAGTGTACAGGGCCATCAACCGGCTGGTGGGCGTGTCTAACCTGCTCACTGAGTTTAGTGTTAAGTCGGTAACCGGTGGTATTGACGCTATCGGCGAGGTGCTCATCCGGATAGAGAGCGATGGTGTGACCTATACGGGCCGTGGCGGTGATACCGATATTATCGTTGCCAGCGCTAAGGCCTATATGAATGCCTTAAACAGGTTGCTGGCGGCCAGGAAGGCGACTGAATAGCCCGGTGGGGTGTTTTTAATGCCGGTTGAGTTACAGATGGTCATTCGTATATTGGCGGCGGCGGGGATGGGGGCGGCTATAGGTTACGAGCGTGAGAAGTCGCATAAACCGGCCGGGCTGAGGACGCACATTCTCATCGCGGTGGGAGCTGCTCTGTTTACGGTGGCCTCGGTCTATGGCTTCGGGCCGACCGGTGATATCAGCAGGGTGGCGGCGGGAGTGGTGGCCGGAATCGGTTTCATCGGCGCTGGGGCGATTATACACCGTGGTGGTGGTGACATCGTTGAGGGGCTGACTACGGCGGCTACCATATGGGCGGTGGCGGCTGTAGGGCTTGCGGCTGGTGCCGGTCTGTATCCGGTTGCCGGTGCTACTACCGGGATTACCCTGGCGATATTGTTGCTGCCGCGCCATATTCGTTAGTGACCATCTTTCCGGTATCTCCCGGAGGGAAAGGAGAGACTCTGTTGACTCTAGCTGAGAAGATTCTGGCTGCTCATACCGATAATAAAAAGGTAAGCCCCGGGGAGTTTTTAAATGTCAGGGTGGACCTGATTCTGGCTAACGATATTACGGCTCCCATTGCAATCAGGGAGTTTCGCAGAATAGGCGTGGGTAAAGTCTTTGACCCCGGTAAGATAGTGATGGTTCCGGACCATTTCACGCCTAACAAGGACATTGCTTCGGCAGAGCAGGTTAAGGTAATGCGTGAGTTCTGTCGTGAGCAGGGGGTGATATACTTTGAAGTTGGCCAGATGGGCATCGAGCACGTCCTTTTGCCGGAGCAGGGTCTGGTGTTGCCCGGTGACGTCGTTATCGGGGCTGATTCGCATACCTGTACTTACGGGGCGCTGGGTGCTTTTGCTACCGGCATGGGGTCAACCGATATCGCTGCTGCTATGGCGACCGGAGAAATCTGGATGAAGGTACCGCCGACCATCAAACTGGTCTATCACGGCAGTACGGGTAAATGGGTAGGGGGTAAAGACTTAATCCTGTATACCATTGGAGACATTGGAGTTGATGGTGCCCTTTATTCAGTGATGGAGTTTACCGGCGAGGCTGTCGACGCATTGCCCCTGGACGGACGGTTTACTATGGCTAATATGGCGATTGAGGCTGGAGCAAAAGCGGGCATCTTCAGAGTGGACAACAAGACCCAACTTTACATAAAGCATCGAGCCCGTCGTCATTATATGGTCTATGAGCCGGATAGTAACGGGACATATGCCCGGGTGATTGACTATGATATTTCTGCTATCGAGCCTCAGGTTGCGCTGCCTCACTCGCCGGCTAATGTCAGGCCGGTCAGCCAGTTAGGCGACATTAAGATTGACCAGGTGGTAATTGGCAGCTGTACTAACGGCCGTATTGAGGACCTGCAGCTTGCCGCCCAAGTGCTGAAGGGCAGGAAGGTTCACCCCGGAGTGCGTTGCATTATCATTCCCGGCTCCCAGGAAGTATACCTCGATGCTATCACCAGGGAGCTAATAGGGGTATTTATCAAGTCGGGTGCTGCTGTCAGTACTCCCACCTGCGGTCCCTGCCTCGGAGGGCATATGGGGATTCTGGCCAGCGGCGAGCGCTGCGTTGCCACCACTAACCGTAATTTCGTTGGTCGTATGGGCAGCCCTCAATCGGAGGTATATCTGGCAAACCCGGCAGTAGCCGCTGCCAGTGCTGTCGCCGGCAGGATTGTCGGCCCGGACCAAATTACCACCTGATATATCCGGCAGGATGTAGCGCAGATATCACGCTCCCGGAAAGCCTGAATTGAGGAGTTATTGTCTTATGTTAAAAGGTAGAGTTCATAAGTATGGCGCCAATGTTGATACCGATGCCATTATCCCGGCACGGTACCTCAACGTGTCCGATCCGGCGGAGCTGGCCGGACACTGTATGGAGGATATCGATAAGGACTTTGTTACAAAAGTTAGGCCGGGTGACATCATTATGGCAGCCGCCAATTTTGGCTGCGGCTCTTCCCGTGAGCATGCTCCGCTGGCGATTAAGGCAGCCGGTGTCTCTTGTGTCATTGCCGGGACATTTGCCCGCATTTTTTTTCGTAATGCAATAAACATCGGCCTGCCCTTGCTTGAGTGTGAGCAGGCGGTAAACGGTACTGAGTCCGGGGATATCCTTGAGGTGGATCTCTCCAGCGGTAAGATAAAGAACCTGACCAGTGGCAAGGTATTTGCCGCCAGACCTTACCCTGATTTTATGGCGAAATTGATTTCGAGCGGCGGCCTTATTGAATATACCAGGAAAAGATTGGCTAACAGGAGGATTTAGCGTGCGATTCAGTCTAGCTGTTTTACCCGGTGATGGTATCGGTCCCGACGTTACTGCTGAAGCGGTCAAGGTTTTGGAAGCTGTGGGCAGCCGCTTCGGCCATGAGTTCAAATTGGACTACGGACTGGTGGGCGGCGTTGCTATTGACAAGACGGGGCAGGCCCTTACCGTTGATACGTTGAAGATGTGTCGGAGCAACCAGGCGGTATTGCTCGGGGCGGTTGGTGGTCCTAAGTGGGACAACAACCCCGGGGCTAAAGTCCGTCCCGAGGACGGGCTGCTTGCTTTGAGGAAGGGGCTGGGGTTGTTTGCCAACCTGCGCCCGGTCAAGGTCTTTCCGGTGTTGGTGAATTCCACCAACTTGAAGCCGGATGTTATCCGGGGAGTTGACTTTGTATTTGTTCGTGAGCTTACCGGCGGTCTGTACTTTGGCCGGCCCAAGAGGCAGTGGCGGACGTCACGGGGACGACGGGCTACCGATTCGATGACCTACTCCGAGCAGGAGATCGAGCGTATCGTTCGGGTCGGTTTCGAACTGGCGTTGAGACGTGATAGAAAGTTGATTTCGGTGGACAAGGCCAACGTGCTGGAGTCCTCCCGGCTGTGGCGGCAGGTGGCCATGGAAGTGGCTGGCGATTACCCCGATGTCGAGCTGGAGCATATGCTGGTCGATGCCTGCTCGATGCGCATAATTCAGAACCCGGCCTACTTTGATGTCATCGTTACCGAGAATACCTTTGGTGATATCCTTACCGATGAGGCCTCGATGCTGGCGGGTTCGATGGGAATGTTGGCATCGGCCAGTCTGGCCGGTGTACCGCAGGAGGGGGTCAATATCTTCGGTATGTATGAGCCAATACACGGCAGCGCTCCCCGCCGTGCCGGGCTTGATATGGCTAATCCGATCGCTATTATCCTCAGCGTTGCTATGATGTTGCGTTATTCCTTTGGTCTGGACCGGGAAGCGGAGGCAGTTGAGCGTGCGGTTGATGAGGTACTCGAGGAGGGCTATCGCACCTATGATATAATGGCTGAGGGCAAGGTAAAGGTGGGCACGGGAAAGATGGGTGACCTGATTGCCGGGAAGGTGGCAGGATAAGATTGGCTTCAGTTCGGCTTTACGATACCATACTTCGCGATGGGGCGCAGAAAGAGGGCATTTCATTTTCTGTAACGGATAAGTTGGCTATTACACGTAAGCTCGATGAGCTGGGTATTCATTTTGTCGAAGGGGGATGGCCCGGATCCAACCCCAAAGATGTCGAGTTTTTTACCCTGGCGAAGGACCTCAGACTGCGTAATTCTGAGCTGGTTGCCTTCGGCAGTACCAGACCATCCGCCAGCAGGGCTGAGGATAATGCTAACCTTCAGTCCCTGGCTGGTGTCGGGGTGAAGACGGTTACCATCGTTGGCAAAAGCTCCGAGTTACAGGTTATCCGGGTGCTGGAAACTAGCCTTGAGGAAAACCTGACCATGATTGCCGATTCGGTAGGCTATCTCAGGGCGAAGGGGCTTACCGTTTTTTTCGATGCCGAGCATTTTTTCGACGGCTTCAAGACCAATCCTGACTATTCCCTGCGTTGTCTGGAGGCAGCGGCCGATGCCGGGGCCGGCTGTCTGGTGCTTTGTGATACCAACGGCGGCTCGCTGCCTGATGAGATAGCTACCGCCATTGGGGTGGTCAGGGATAAAACCAGTGTAGCGCTGGGTATCCATACCCATAATGATGGCGGGCTGGCAGTAGCTAACACACTGGCTGCTGTGGCCGGCGGGGTAAGTCAGGTTCAGGGGACGGTCAACGGCTATGGTGAGCGTTGCGGTAATGCCGACCTCTGCTCTATTATCCCGGCACTTAGGCTCAAGATGGGCATTGATTGTATCACCGATGCCGGGCTGGCTAAACTGACCGGGGTTTCACACTACATCAGTGAGGTGGCTAATCTTGCCCTCGATCCCTCTTCGCCCTATGTTGGTTCCAGTGCCTTCAGCCATAAGGGCGGACTCCATGTTTCCGGTCTGGCCAAGTGGGCGGAGAGCTACCAGCATATCGACCCGGCCCGGGTCGGTAACCAGTCCAGGGTAGTGGTGTCCGAGCTGTCGGGCAAGGGCAACATTATTTACAAAGCCAGAGAGATGGGCCTGGATCTGCCCTCACGTGGCGAGCAGGTGAAGAAGCTGCTCGAGCAGGTCAAGTCTCTGGAGAGCCGTGGTTTTCAGTACGAGAATGCCGGGGCTTCCTTTGAGTTGCTGGTCCACCGGGCCAAGCCGGACTACCGGCCCTCCTTTGAGCTGGTTGATTTCATGGTGATGGTGGAGAGAAGGCGAAGACTGCCGACTATAGCCGAGCTTGAGGATATGCTCTCCGAGGCGACGGTAAAGGTGAAGGTGGGTGGTGCAATAATTCATACCGCAGCCGAAGGTAACGGTCCGGTTAATGCCCTAGATCATGCCCTGCGCAAGGCGTTGCTTCAGTTCTATCCCAGCCTGGCTGCCGTCAGATTGGTGGACTATAAAGTCCGTATTCTTGAAGAAAGCGTCGGTACCGAGTCTCAGGTTCGGGTTCTTATCGAGTCCAGCGACGGAGTCCATGAGTGGCGTACTGTAGGCAGCTCGGCCAACATTATTGAGGCTAGCTGGTTGGCTTTAGCCGACAGCCTGGAGTACTGGCTGTTAAAGCAAAAACCGGATAGGGAGAAAGGAGCCAAGGCAGATGGAGATTGAGAAGGTAACCGTTAAACCGACCTGGGGACTGGCCTGGGGTCTCTGGTGGAGGATGCTGCTGATTAACATCGGCATAGTGGCGATCATCATCGGTATCACGTTTGCTGTCGGGGCCGTTTTCCTGGAGTCTCTGATCGGCCCCTATTTCGGAGGGAACTGGTTCATACCCTGACTCGGCGCGGGTTAGAGTATACTACCCACGAGCAACAACTTATCCTCTCACAATAAAAGGATTATTACAGGGCGGAACTGCATTCGATTACACGAAGCAGGTACAAATCATAGAACCCCTCGAGTAATGATGCCGGGTGACCTGTTACGGCAGCTCTTCGGTTGGCAGATGGCTGAGCGGGATTACCTGATCTTCGGTTATCTCTACCTCGGGCATGCCGTCAGTGAAGTGAGGTTCGGGTGGAATAACCTCTTCGTCCCGGCGGTAGGTTTTCTTCTCTGTGATGGTGTTTAGCAGGGTGTATACCATGCGAAAATTGCCCTGGTGGTTCCCGGTATGACCGGCAGGCAGGAAGCAATTGAGGATTTCCCACTCGTTGTATATATCGCGTGTCCAGACTATAACCCGCCCCTTCTTGCTTGCTTCTTGCGGTTCTTCTCCCTGGTGCCAGCTTCCGGTGACGACTCTGAGTAACTTCCTTGCCTTGAAGCTGCATAGTGAATCCTGGTCGATGACGGCATCCGGCGTTGATAGCATCTTTCTTCCTCCGGGGCTTTCGCCATCAGCCAGCTCTTTGGCCTGCTCGTTTAATACCGAGACTCTTATTTCGTTTTCATATTTATCCAGAAGCTCGCTGAGTTTATCCAGGAGCTTCTCCCGGGTCGTTTCGGTTTGCGGCTTCGAGGTATCGCCGATCATTACCACTGTTGTCTGTGGTTGAGGAGTGGCGGCCGGAGCCGGTTGCGGAGCTTTGCGGTGACGGTACGTGAAATATATCCCCAGGCCGACGGCCAGGGCGATCAGGGAGATATAGATAGCCGGTCTGGTGTAGTCCGGCTTCCAGTCCACGTTTATTATCTTCGGGCTATCCATAAGCTCGGTACCGCTGGCGTCGGCGGCTATCAGCTTGCCTCCCAATGCACCGAATACTCCCGACATGGCAACCTCGCGGGTGTCCAGATTCCATTGGGCTTCACTCCCTGCCTTATGCCAGGTACCACCCATCTCGCCGTAGGGATATTCCATGCTTAGCTGATAGTAGGTATCATAGTTGGCTGTGATGCTTCCCGGCATGGTGACAGTCAGGTTCAGGTCCTCGCTCCTGACCGTTTCTCCGGTCGGTAGTTCCCAGTGAGAAAAACGGTATCGGGTGTCGGATGTTTCTTCAACCTCCTCCGGAGCGCTAGTCCTGAGAGTATATCCCCCGCTGTACCAGCCGGTTCCGGTCACCTGCCCCACCTCGGCGGGTTCGGTTATGAATTCGACAAGGTACTCGGTGTCGTAGTTGGCGATAATCCTTCCCGGCATGGTGACAGTCAGGCTCAGATTCTCACTGGTGACCGTACCCCCGGTAGGAAGCTGCCAGTGGGAAAATCGATACCGTGTGTCGGACGTGTCTTTAACTTCACCTGGAGCGGTGGCGTTGAATACTTCCCCTTCGCTGTACCAGTCGCTACCGCTCATCAGGCCGGCCTCGCTGGGAGCTGCCGTGACCTCGAGGAAATACTCGGCGTGATAGCTGAAATGAGCATCGGGAGAGCCCTCGCTTACCTCGATGCTGTCGTCTTCCGCCACAAATCTGATGCTGGCATTGGTGGGATTGGAAACAGTATCGTCAACAGTTATCGTCTGGCTTGAGTCCAGGTCCAGGCTTAACTGAACGGACTCGCCGCCTTCCAGAGCTGCTACCCAGTCTCCTTCGACGAAAACATTGGTCTCTCCTGAGGCTAAGCTGGAAGCAATGCTGACAACCGATTCGAAGGTCCCCTCTCGAACGAGAAGGATGAAGCTCTGCTGGGCGGACAGTGTTGACGCCGAGCTGTCGGTAACCCTGATGACAAAGCTGTAGGAACCGGCGGTGTCGTCATCCGGAGAGCCGTTAATGATGCCGGTGCTGCTCCTTAGCGACAGGCCGTCCGGCAGTGAGCCGTTGACGATAGACCAGGTATATGGCGACGTGCCCCCGGTTACGTTAACTTTTTGTGAGTAGCTGGTGTCCTCGGTAGCGTCCGGTAAAGTGGTGGTGAGGAAGGACAGGGGAATTTGCGTAACGGTAATTATGAATCCCTGCGGTGATGAAGTGCCGGTTATGTCGGTGACGGTGGCGAAGAAGGCGTAGCTCCCGGCCGTGGTCGGCTCTCCCGAGATAACCCCCGTAGCGGCATCAATCGTTAGTCCGGGTGGTAGCGAGCCGCTGGTGATTGCCCAGTTGGCGGGGGGTGTGATCGGGGCGGCAACCAGGGTCGTCGTGTAGTAGACATCGACCTCAGCTTCCGGCAGGGTGCTGGGTAGAATGGTGGGCGCTGCCCAAACAGGTGCACTAATAAAGAATATCGCACCGAAGATAGCCAGCGCGCTGACCGTAACTACCTTAATTAGACGGCGTACCGAGTTGGCCGCTACCATTAAAGAGTACCGGCGTCGTTGCCGGTTAAGAAGCTTGATCTCTCTCATTAAGGTCTATTATAGCCGCAATATTTAGTACTTACAATGCGCAAATGTTAAGATATGTAGTATTTTTTGATGGTCATTAACGGCAATCTCAAACAGCCTGAACCTTAAAACGCATGTTATTTCTTTCATCTATGGTTTTTAGCACTGGTAGGAATACTTTTACGCTTGATCTAACGGATAATTGATAGAGCCGCATACATTGCTTGGGGAAGGTATATGGGATAGAATGAAACCAATCCGTTTATGAACTGGCAGGTAATGGCGGTCTGAATGATGGTAAAGGCGTTTAGAAAGATAGTCCGAATTGATGAGAAAAAGTGTGATGGCTGCGGCCTGTGCGTGCCAGCCTGTGCCGAGGGTGCTCTTCAGATAATTAATGGCAAGGCGAAACTGGTCAGCGACAACTACTGCGATGGGTTGGGTGCCTGTCTTGGCGAATGCCCGCAGGGGGCTATTACCATTGAGGAGAGAGCAGCAGAGGAATTTGACGAGGGAGTTGCCCGGCAGCACCCGGATTCGGGGAAAGGTGCGGGAGAAGAAGCTGCCTGCGGTGGTTGTCCTTCAGCTGCGGTTAGGCAGCTCGTTCATCAGGAGGTGGGGGATGCCTTCCCAGGGGAGCAATCTAATCAGCAGTCGATGCTCTGTCACTGGCCGGTTCAACTCAGCCTCGTACCGCCTTCGGCAGCTTTCCTGAATGACGCCAGGGTGATACTGGTGGGTGACTGCGTACCATTTGCCTATGCCGACTTTCACCGGGGATTTCTCCGGGATCACGCTCTGTTGGTGGCCTGTCCTAAGCTTGATGACTTTTCCGCTCATTTAAAGAAGCTGACCGATATTCTGAGCCATTCGAAGGTAAAGAGCATTGATGTAGTTCGTATGGAGGTACCTTGCTGCGGCGGGCTGACGCAGATGGTAAAGCAGGCGATTCAATTAAGCGGTCGGGATATTATCTCACAGGAGACCGTCATAGGCATTAACGGTGAGATAAAATCATGATAATGTGGATGCCGGCACAGAAAAGCGATAAGGAGTGAAAATGATTGAGCAGTTAAACAAAGATCAACTCGCGGCTATGTTGGAAAAATTACCGGTAGATATCACCTTTGTTGATGAAAATGATGTCGTTAGGTATTGGAACAAGCACGATAACAGGATTTTCCAGCGGCCGCTGTCATCGTTAGGTAGGCCGACCCAGCAGTGCCATCCTGACCGGGCCTTAGACAAGTTGAATCGGATACTGACTGATTTTAAGAGTGGCAGGAAGGATTTGGTGGAGTTCTGGAAGGATATTGAGGGGCGTAAGATACATATCAGGTATTTTGCCGTGCGGGATACAGATGGCAGATATCTCGGTACGCTGGGTACGGACCAGGATATTACTGACATAAAGGGACTTGAGGGAGAAAAGGTTACTCTTGATTAAGTCTAGACTAGTTCAGATTAAGAGAACGATGTAGGAATACACCATGGCTTGAGTGTTTTTACAAAACATACTAATCCTTCTAACATCATTCTCACACTTCCAGTCCTGCAGAAGACCTCGCAATCAACGCTGTGAACCATCTTAACCGCAACAGTATCAAACACAATAACGTGCTTAAAATGTACGTTCTTTATAAATCAATAGTTATGCTAAACATCATACCTAATTGTCTTTACTATTAGCTTTCTTTGAATACCAGCGTTCGTTGAAATCAGGGATGTTTTTACTACGGGTCAAAATGATGATCTCATCCCCTTTATGGAATTTTGTATCATTATCAGCAAAGTTAAGTTTATTGTCACGATAGTAGAAAACAATATGTGCATCTTTGGGAAGCCCCAGTTCACTAGCTTTGATCGCATCTTCCTCTCGGGCTGTAAAAACAAAAAATCTGGCGTCTTCCTTGAGCAGTGTAGATAAATTAATACTATCAAGTCCTCGTACCATATTGTCTAGGTGTCGACTTAATGTCCATACTGGAATGATTGTATCTTCAAGCCCGAGTTCACGGCACAATTGCTCCAACCCCGTATCTTCTATGCTAGTGATAACGCGCTTAAAACCCATCGAGCGTCCCAACAACGATGTGATGATATTAATCTGATCGCTGTTGGTCAGACAAAATAGAATATCGCTGTTCTTCGGATCTACCTGACTTAATATTGCTGGTTTGGCAGAATCACCGTGTAGGAAGCTACAATCTAATTCTTCGCAAAACTGGTCAATTTTTTCTTTGTTGACTTCAATAATAATGACTTCGTGCCCCTCGTTGATCAGCGTCTTGGCAGTAATAATAGTTAACGGACTGGCACCTGAAAATACGATCCTCATATCATTCCTCCAGTTTTCTTCCTATCCAAGTACGTGGATAGAATAACACTAACCAGGCTAAGATTTCTAGACGGCCCAATAGCATATCTGCGCAAAGGACCATTTTTAGAAGTGGGTGTAGCTCAGGAGTAGTTATGCCTGATGATAGACCGACGGTGCCAACCGCTGAGACTACCTCAAATAGTGAGTCAAGGGCATTATGCCCCATGCCGACAAATATCAGCCATGAAATTGTGATACACGCCAGATAAACAAGAATGATGCTTATAGCACCCTGGATCTCATCTGGCTGCAGCCGGCGCCGGCCGATGCTAGCTTCAGCGATAGCCTGCCGTGGCATACTAGCACGTTGAAAAAAGACATAGATTACTTGTGTTACTATCAACAAACGCAAGATTTTGATGCCTCCAGCGGTAGAACCGGCGCAGCCACCCAAAAACATTGAGCAGATAAGTGCAATTTTCGCGCCATCGCTGATTGGAGAAATATCCAGTGTGGTAAATCCTGCTGTTGAGATAGCGGAGAATGCGTTTAAGAATCCATGGCGTAACGCTTGGGGCCAGTTGAATTCATGACCGCTGAATAGAAATAATGCGACAAGCAATGACGTGATCACTCCGGCTAGGAGAAGCCACCGAAATTGGCGATCGCGTATGAAAGCCCCTATGCCATCCTTGGACGAACGATAGTATAGGACCAGTGGGATTGCGCCTGCTACTGATAATAATATCACCATTACCTGTAGAGAAAGACTATCTAATCCGGCAAGACTGGCATTATGAGGTGAAAAACCACCCGTGGAGACAGCTGAAAAAGCATATATGATGCTATTAAACCATCCTGCGCCCAGTAAACCTAAGATAATGATTCCAAATCCGGTCAATAAGGAGTAGACGATTATCATACGTCGGGCATGTGATCTGGTACTGCCGACTAGATCCTCTTCATAGTCTTCTATGTCTCCGATTCTTTTGGCGGCCAACCCCGGGCTAATCATAATTGCCACTGATAGGATAACTATACCCAGCCCCCCGACCCACTGCGCCCAGGACCGGGAGAATAGGAACATGGGTGTTTTATCCTCTACAGACGCTACGACACTCAGACCTGTAGTTGTGATACTTGAGACGCTCTCGAAAAATGCGTCGATAAAGCTCAGGCCGGAAGCCGTAATAGGCCATATCATAACTAATGCTCCCAGCAAGAAGATGAAAGCGGTAATGACCATGGCCTCGTTCGTCTGGATACGTTTAGGGGTGGGTAATCTTTGCAGGAAGAAGCCTGTGGTAAAGACACTGACAACAATAATCAAATAGCGGAGTGAAGTGTCGTAATCACCGAGTAGTATAGATACGGCTAACGGTACCAGTGAGAGTAGTGCTAGAACAACCGAAATCTGGCCGAAGTATTTCAAGATTGGTAACAGTCTAACGGAATAACTCAACGAACGCATGACTTTATCTCAGTTTATTTTCAATAAATAAAACCTGGCAAAGTTCTGTCAAATACGCTGTTATTTATCATACTCTTCAGACAGGTCCGGCATTGTGTCAGATGCCACTAGCTGTTGGCCTAAGGCTATCAACGGACATACCTGATTGTATTACCTAATCCACTCACAATCAATAGTTTTGGGTGAGATGAAGAAGTTATACTCTGCCTTTCAATACCAACCTGATTATTATATTTGTGCGAATCAACATTAGAAATCTGTCGTTGATTGAACAATCAGTTATAAACAATGTCTATAGCATGCTTAAAACGCATATTATTTTTTCGCCATATGGTTTAGTAATCATTAAGACAACTTTTCTGCTTGACATAACGTATAATCAATAGAGGTTAACAAACAAGGAGACTCACATGCGTAAAGTTAAGCAATCATTTAACAAAAGGGGATATGAGAAGAGGAAGTTACATGGAGCGGGTGAAGGGATTCGAACTTGGGAAGCAATTCCTGGGCACGATTCTTGTGAACTAGTTCACAAATTTTGTCTTCTAAATACTCCGGTATCTTTCGCTTGCCTGATAGCATCATAGAGAGGTAGCTCTTACTGATGCCGAGTTCTTTGGCGAGTTCATTTTGTCGTTTCATTTGTTTGCATCCTTTTTAGCAGCAAATCAAACGTATAGTTGAAAATGTCACTATTGTTGGTTAAAGTAGATAAAGGGGTATCAACTAATATGATATTATCTACTAGATGGACTCAATAGCTGCTTTAACTACTAGAGCAATTATCCAGCCCCCGAAGACTAACTGAATAAGTTTTGCCATACAGCATACTCCTGATATAATATTATTTTTAGTTGGTAATTTAGCTATATTATCTAGTATTTTAATATATTTTTAGTTGGTTGTCAAGGTATTATGCCAGTATGTCCATATTGCTATAGTCGTGATTTGATTAAGTTCGGGAAATACCGCTACGGAAGTAGGGTATTACAGAGATGGCGCTGTTCGGCATGTGGGGGTATTACGGCTTACCCTCTGAAACGAAGGCCCCCACAGAGACGGAAACGTACGAACTAAGCGATGGTAGATAGCTAAGGTAAAGTAGTCGGCTATAAATAGTACCGGTTATTTACCATTCCTTACACACAGGACAGGTACCTTTGAATGTCTTCCTTTCAGCCAGCATCCTCAATGTGTTAATTAGCTTACCGGGATATTTATTTAACAAATCATAGTAATCCTGCTCTGGTGGAAACTCAGCCATTAAGTGCTCGGCAAAGCAATCAAACATGTGCCAAGTGCTGTACTTACCACATACATAATCGATATTGCCTTCGATTCTACCAGTGAGTTGGTTACGAGTTAGTTCGTAATAACCCAAATCAGGACTATTAATACCATATGTACTATCAGATTGCTCACTATCCCCGCGCACTATTACCTTACCTACATCTTCCTCTAAGAGTATGTTGGCTATGTCCGTCATCTGGGCAAAGTGCTCATCAAGGTTGCGAAGATAACGGACATTCTGATTCTGAAGCCACCGTCTGATAGTCCGCTCATCCATAGGTACTTGGTCAGCACCGTACTCATCCGATAGTGCATCAATGACGTTAGCTGCTGACCTACAGGTTGGCGCTATCTCTATCGCACGTTTCCTCACTGCTGCTGGATATTTAATAGGCATAGCTATTGTCCGCCTTAATGTCCGTTTGTTGTATCGAATGTCTGTCTGTCTACCAGTATTATAGAACTAAAACTTTGAATATTTGAAATATGGAGGTGTCTTATGAACTTACAAAGTGACAACAAGTCTTCACAAATTAAATCAGGCTATGACCTAGTTAATACTCCAGTACCTGACATCCCTTACCGAATACTGGGGTTACTACGGTCGAATGGCGGTAGGTTGTCTATTACTGCTCAGTACAAGAGTGAGAAATCATTACTCGCTCATGACCTAGCACTTAGAGTAGCAGCAGGTGAGGATTGGCTTGGATTCAAGACCAGTCAAGGTAAGGTTCTATATGTGAATCTCGAGATATCAGAGGAAAAGTTTCAAGAACGCACTCAGGATTTTCATGCTGAAGGAAATTACAGCCAATTAGCATTGAGTAGCTTCATGGCAATTACTATTTTGGACAAGAATCTCTGCCTTGATATAAGTGAAATAGTAATCCAGGAAGTACTAAATACCAGTTTGGGGAATGGGTTCAAAATTGACCTTCTAATTCTAGACCCCAGGGCTAGAATAGTTGCAGGCAGCGAAAATGAAGAAACCGTTATTAAACATCTTTGTGACAACATAGATAAGCTACTAGCGAATAATCATGGTCTATCAGTTGTTATTGTAACTCACATGGGTAAAGACCCTACTAGAGGAGCAATTGGCCACTCGCGTTTTTCTGGCTGGCTGGATACAGAGATAACAGTTGTTAAGAGTGATAAAATGATCTCTAAGAAGGAACTACACATAGTAGGTCGGGATATAGAAAGGGTAATAATACCACTTGACTTTAACTACCCACTGCATAGGGTATCTCCTATTGAACGTATGGCTAGAGAATCAAAGGTTGAAGCAGCCAAGAAATTTATTATCGGACACTTGCAGAATGGGCCTCTAGATGAACAACGAATCAGAACTGAGGCTAAGGGAAATAATATTACTGATTATGCCTTTCACTCCGCAATACGCGAACTGAAGGATGAAAACAGAATTCAGGCTGTTCCCGCTGGTGGCCAAGGGAATAGAAAGCTATTAAAATTGGCCGATAAAGTTGTTGACTAAAATATGAATATATACCCATAGAAGTCATAACTTCGATATTTTGAATTTTTGACATTTTTTATGAGGGTTATATAATAACAAGGCTTCTGGTCACTTATTAAAACCTCAACGGAACCAGCGTTCAAATACAATAGTGGCCTTTGGGTATACTTGGTATGGCGTAATTATCTGACACGAGAGGCTCTTTCCTATCAAAACCTCAGAAATATCAGTATCAGTTGATGAGCTACTAGATGACCCTTCCAATTTTCCGATTTTCCTTTGCAGATTATCTATTTCCCATTCGGCTATACTAAGGTTTGCTTCTAATGCTGAAATACGCTGTTCCATTGCCGATTGCGTCTGGACGATTCTGTCTGAGGATTCTGTCTGAGGGGGCGGTTTCTGGTTACAGCTAATGAGTAACCCGGGGATCAATAACAATGAGAGTCCAATCATAATTAGGGTGATTCTTAATTTCATATTTACCCTCCAAGTAGATGTTTTATTAGTACCCACTTACTTCCTGGGTATCGAATAGACTACATTCAAAATTGTTGATATGGTGAACAGATATCCTAAAGCTATGTATAGATTTTGTCAATACGGTAGACGGTATCTGTCATCTTATTTACAGGTAATTAAACAAGGTGACGACTGCAGTTGTATTACCAGGCATTGACTACCAACCAAGCATGATTCGGTTTGGTTAAGGGTTGTTCAAATAGGTTCAATAATAGCTTTGGCATGTGGAGAATAGATGAAGAAACACGATTATCAGTTGATTCTGTCAATAAGGCCAATTTAATCATAGGATATGTAAGGGTGGGGTGGTGCTGGGTGGAATGTAAACTTCACAGCATGGTATTGATTATCCCTAGTCTTCAGTGTTAGCATTCACCTTAGCATGTTTAGATTACTTTTCATGCCTGCAATCGTTGGTATTATTACGGGGATAGTTGCTAGCTCATGGCTTTGGGGTATAGTTGGCTTTTTTGCTACCCTAGGTATTGTTGTCGGCATAGGTAGCAGAATATATAGAAGGTCCACTAAGAGCGGTGTAGGGCCGGATAGAAATACAGAAAAATTTTTGAATAAGCTAGAAGAGATTGGCACCTACAAGAATGAACTACCTTTTCATTTACGAGGATGGTGCAATGCGTTAGGTCTATATGTTCAATTACAGACTGCAGGAGGAATGAAAAGATTACAGGCTGGTGAAGAGAAGAATACTAAGGTGGATGCTAGAACCCAATGGGAAGAGCCTGACAAATGGATAGTCACGAAATACAAACGCGGTAGCTGGGAAAGATCGATAGAACCGACTCTGGAAATTGCATCCTTCTTGCATAACAGTAATTTAGAGGAAGTAGACGTATCGAAGCTAAAACAAGCGATAACCCAGTACGAGTTTTCAGGTAATATTGCATCCCTACAGACTTTAAATGATGTCAGTACAAACAATGCCGAGAAAGTATCAGCCGCAGAAGAAATCGAGCCAACTTTTGAGCAACCTTGCATTGACCCTCTACTAGATAAAATGGTTAAAGAAGTTGCTCGTCTTGCTAAAAAGTATGATGCGGAACTTGAGCGGTTATGGTACTCTACGACTCCAGGTGAATGTGCTAATCTAATGATTGTTTTTCTTGATGAGTTAAGGCATAACTGGCCAAGAGAATATCCGCAACTAAATCCAGAAAGAGTTCCTGATTGGATATCTAGTAATCTAAGGGAGGGGATTACAGCCGCTTATAAAGCAGGTTATATGAGGGGAAAAGGTTGGATATCACAAGAGCAAATAGTAGATTATACTCTCTATTTAGGCGATAAACTAGCAGGCGACTTAAAGCATGTTTTTCCGCAAGTAGAATCAGATGCCAATGCTTTTGCAAGTGGATATGTTGCCGTTTCGGTGCAAGGTCATCTGCAATCTAACAAGATGTGAAATATTCTAAAGGATTATGAAGTCCACAACTACTGTATTGTCTAAGGTTATTTTGAAGTGTTACTATTCACCATAGTTCAGTAGATACATGAAGACATTAAAACTGTTTTTGGGGTGTTTATAACAGAACAGACTACAGTCACTTTGAAAGGATAGGCTATGCCGGGGATATTTAAGTATAAATGCAGCAATTGCAGTTTTGCTCTTCAAACAGGGTGGGGATATTACTTTTATGTAGAAAACGATAAAGGTGAAAGAATACCTTGCTATCATCCCGCAGAACGATGGTGTGTCGCTGAAGTATTAGGTAAAAAGGCATCCCTCAAGTTGATAAGAGAACGGACGGGATTCAATTCTTTCTGCCTTTGTCTTGATTGTCTGCATCAGTTCAAAGCAGATTTAGGTGAGGTCGGTTGGAGTCCATACGAATCCAGTTTTCGGGGACACATAGCTAGAATTAAACAAGAGAAAGACAAGCGGGAATGCCCCAGCTGCTATTCTAAGAATGTAAAGACAGAACTGGAGATGGTCGGGGAAAATTGCCCCAAGTGTAAAACAGGTGTAATTAAAGAAAAATGGACAGGTAATATGTCTTAAGATATCGGAAAGCATTATTGATATATGAGGATATTCATCCGAAAATATAAGTAGAATGCTCCGCTATTAATGTAAGATTGTAGACTTTTTAAGTATTGATAACAAAGGGGATAGTTGCCAAGTGGTTTCTATGAAGCGTATTTTTATTGCTATATTGGTCATTTGCGGCGTACTGTTCATCTATTCAATCGTGTCATATTCTAGGGAAACCCTCATAGATCAGGAAGCCGTTAAGTCCATTTATGGTTATATCGAAAAATGGGATTCTCTTCTTTCTTTACTAGCGACTGTTATTCTGGCATTCGCTGCCTTTTGGGTAATTTCTGATACTAGGCACTTCAGGTATCTTGATGATAAAACAAAAGCAATTTCTGACCTTAACGAGTGGACGGCAACAGTAATAAGACATTTAAGTATACCTATGCGTCAAGCTAATGATAATCTTCAATTAAAGAAGCACTTGTTGGATTCTAGGGCTGAACTGGTCAACAGCGTGGCTACTAGCATTAGTGTTTTTGAAGTAGCACGTAGGCTAACGGATAATCTCGACACTCAGACACGATTGGAAATCAATAAGGCGATAGGTAAAGCAGATACAGAATTAAGAGATTACATAGACAAACTGTTCCGTTTCGATATAAATACTGCTACTCTAAAAGATATCGATCAATTTACAGATAATGTAATAAGCCTTACAGATACTCTGAGACAGCTATTAGAAGTAAGCTCCAAAATATAAACAAAGGTTTAATAAATATTCCCGAAAATCAGCGAATGTAACAAATTTAATAACCACTGGACGAAAACAAAGATTTTACAGTCCCTTGCTGGACAATCTTATATTACTCTACTAACATACGATGTACTATTGTCTAGTAATAACTATTGCTAATACTCACATCGAATATCGGTACTGAAAAATTTGCGACCGACCCTTCTGTAATAACATAGCATGGATAAAAGAGCATACCGTACCCCCTAGTAGGGGATTAGCTAACTTGACATAACTGCTAGCCGCTATGTTTTGGAATTAGCCGCCTTGTATAGACTCAAAGCATCATCAAAGGTCAGGCTTGCTGCATAGTGGCTAACCATAGCCGGAGTCTCCCAGCCACCTAGGGCCTGTATTACCCTATTGGATAGGCCACTCTTAACATTGTGAACGCAGAAGCCTCTTCTGAAGCTATGTGCATTACAATGAATGCCTGTAGCTTGACCTAATCTTTGAAGCATTGTCGCTATTCCTCTTGCTGTTATTTCTAAAGTATCATGTTTGGAGAACCATTCTTTTACAATGCTGTTACCAGCCAGAGCCTTGCGATAGCGATTACCTTTACCTAAGACAATTACAATTCCTTCATCCCAATAGAAGTCTTTGGCTTTTATATTAGCAATTTCTGATAGCCTCATTCCTGAATACCATAATAGATTAAGGATAATCCTGTCTTTTTCAGTTAGTGCGTGGCTTACAAGTATAGCTAATTGTTCCTTGCTTATAGCTGGTAATAGCTTCTTTTGTCTTCTTGGCGGTAGTACTTTCTCAATAGGATTAGAGGAAAGCTGATCAGTGTGGTATAGCCATCTACAAAGAGTTTTAATGACACGGTAATAGTTGTGTTTGCCATTCCTACAAGTAAGGCTATCTAGATAAGATTGGATACCTTCAGGGGTTAAAGGATAGCCAATGAAATTATCTAAGGCGAATTGGTATAGCGTTATAGTTCTTGGATTTGTACCAGACGCTCTAGATTTAATGAAGTTATCCAGTTGAGATTTTGCGAACTTTTTTGTGAACAGTTCACAACTGTTTTGTGTGTAAAACTTGGAGCGGGTGAAGGGATTCGAACCCTCGACGTCTTGCTTGGGAAGCAAGCACTCTACCGCTGAGTTACACCCGCTCACAGGTACACAGCGTTCACAGTTCAGTTACGGAAAGAGTTTATCATATCGAGGTTGGCAGGGACAAGCCCGGGACAATTACCGGCTGTCGATAGCGGGCAACCTTGACATAATTTTTACTACTGCCGGTGCGTGAGATAAAAAGATCCTGCACCTGTTACGGCACAGCGTGATAGGAGTCGGTTAAGGTAGCCTGAAGCTCTACAGGGCGTAACTATTCCGAGTCGCTTGGATCTAAATCAATAATAGGTGCGTTCTTATATATTATCTTCATGCAGTTCCAACACTGCCAGCCATCCTCATGGGTCACGATATATTTACTCTCATAACACTTGGGACATACCGTGGGTGGCTTGGGTAGATTTGTTTTTTTCAGTAGCGTGTCAGTTGTCATTTTACAGTTGTGAAACCTCCCGTTAATCACACAAAAATAGAGCGTAACGAGTTACCTCCCGATAACTAGTCCATTACGCTCTAAGATATTATATGTCTATATAAGCTCGGTGCTAATTCTCGTGGAAACCAAATAGGGATTATAACCCTTTCCCAATTAATTGTCAATATCCAAAATGCGGGGGGTGACGGGAAAGACCTTTAGAGTGTATCATATTATAGAGCATTTGCTTGTACCTGTGGGCCTTGCGTTATTAAGAGATAGAGGAGGGCCGGGTAATGTCGAAGACAGATATAGTGTCTAAGGCGGTGATTCTGGTCGGCGGTCAGGGGACAAGGCTCCAGCCCCTTACCTTCTATCTGCCCAAGCCGATGCTGCCGGTACTGAATCACCCCTTCCTGGAGCATACCATCAGCTATCTTAAGGGATACGGAGTTAGTGATATTACCCTGGCGTTGAGCTACCTCCCTGAAGCCATTCGGGACTGTCTTGGTGACGGCAGCCGGCTGGGGATATCGCTGAACTATGCGGTGGAGGATAACCCGCTGGGTACTGCCGGGGCGGTAAAGAATGCCGAGCGGTATCTGGACAGTACCTTTGCCGTCTTAAATGGAGATATTTTCACCGATCTTGACATCACCGGTATGTTTGCTTTCCACCGCCGCAGGGGAGCGAAGGTGACTATCGCCCTGTCCTGGGTGGATGACCCCTCCGCCTTCGGGGTGGTTGAGACCGATAGTGACGGCAGGGTCAAGTGCTTCACTGAGAAACCGAGTCCGGAGCGTATCACCAGCCACTGGATAAATGCCGGCACCTATATTGTCGAACCGGAGGTCTTGGAGCATATTCCACCTAACCGCCGCTATATGTTTGAGAGGGGACTCTTTCCTCTTCTCCTTGAGCTCGGTGAGCCGGTATACGGCTACCCCGATAGCGGCTACTGGCTTGATATGGGAACACCGGAGAAGTATTTACGCTTGAACTTTGACCTTTTGTTGAATAAGGTAAGCAGTTATCTTATCCCTGGTCTTGGTGGAGAGGGCATTTCCTGTGAGAAGAATGTGGTTATTTCCCCTTCGGCCGGTCTATCCGGGGCGGTGGTAATCGGCAGCGGGGTCCGGATAGACCGGAGGGCATCTGTTATCGGGCCTGTTGTCATCGGCGCTGGGTGCTGCCTCGGTGAGGGTGCCTTAGTCGAGCAGGCTGTCCTTTGGGATGGCGTCAACATCGGCGCTGGTGCCGGGCTGAGGCGGTGCATCATCGGTGCCGGATGCGCAATAGCGGATGGTGAGCAGGTCGCTGACTGTGTCGTAACCAAAGGCGAGAACGGGCTGCTCGGCAAAAGAGATCTGACGGTTGATTGAGCAGTCCGGAGGCCCGGTTGATTTCATATCTGTTTTGAGGAGGTTCAGATGTCTCAAGAGCTTGGGCAGGTTGAGAAGCCATTAGTCGAGGAGTTCAAAGAGGGGAGAAAGCTGTACTTTGTTCCCCTCATTTACTGCGTCAAGGATTCCCCCGATGACTATCTCGATAAATTTAACCGATACTGGAACCAGGTCGAGGACCAGTTGGGCACCCTCGAGTTAAAGCTGGGTAAAATAAACAGAATATATCATGAGTTGGTCCCGGCGGGTGGTGACGATGGAGTCAAGATGGTAAAGGACTTCAGCGATAAGAGCTATCAGGTGGTGAAGAATAGACTGGACAAAGGGGCGCAGATGGAAGCCGCTGAAGAGGACGGGCTTTTAACGGAGATGATGGACTGGAGCCGGTGTCTGGCCATCGGGCTGCAGAACCAGGGGGTATTCAACCGGGTTTACCAGTCTTACACCGAGGTGAGCAAGAAGAGGAATGAATATATCGCCGGTCATATTGACGAGACGCTTAAGGCGGATGAAATCGGAATGTTGTTTATGAGGGAGGGACACCAGATTCAATTTCCTAGGGATATCCAGGTGTTCTATGTATCTCCCCCGGCGCTTGATGAGATTGGGCGCTGGCTTAGAGACCGCGAAATCCGCCTGGAGCGGAAAGCTGAGCCGGATCAGGATAAAGAGAAAGAGCAAACGCAAGAGCAGGGTAAGGAGCAAATGCGGGATAAAGACGCTTAGCCGGGGTTGTTTTATATTCAGGACTTTGCCGTATTCCACAAAAAAAGTGGAGGGCACCTTTTCCAGCACCCTCCACTTTGTAGTTTCCGTATCTCCTAACTTTCACCACCAGGTCAATCCTCAAACCCAACTCACTTGCGGTTACCTTCGCCGCAGCGGGGCCTCTCTTTGAGGCTAACCCATTTCACTAGCTCAAGTCGAGTCTGAGTTCCGCCCGCCCCGCCTTTGCGGGGCACTATTTGTCAACCTGCCAAACTCCGTATATCCCATGAAGCCTCATAGCACACCTCCTTAGGTAAAATCCGTCAGGCTCTGCTTGGCCTCTACTTTCATATAATCAAATTATCCGTTGATTGTCAAGGGGGTGCTGCCGGCCGGTCTGGAGGTGAGTTTAAGATTAATCGGTGTTATAATAGGAGACGAAAATCTGTTATTCTTGATGCTATAAAATTATCCCCTTTCTTAAATAAGGTATTTTTGTGTTTCCGTTTCTGTCCAGTGTCGCTCTGGTCTCAATATCCGGGGTTATGATGCCCGGCCCTGCGTTTGCCGTCACTGTGGCCAGGAGTTATCGGTCCCAGTTTGTCGGCTTGAAGATAGCACTGGGTCATGCCATTGTCGAAGTCCCACTGATGCTGCTGATATACTTCGGTTTCGGGCGTTTCTTCGAAAGAGAGCCGGTCCAGATTACCCTGTACCTGGTGGGTGGAGCCATTCTGGTCTGGATGGGTATCAATATGTTCCGTAAGAGGGGCAGTGTGGTAGAAAGAGACAGAGAGGTTCATCACCGTTCGGTGATAGCCGGAGTGGCTACCAGCCTGCTAAATCCCCTTTTTTTCCTGTGGTGGGCAGCCGTGGGCAGTATGCTCATCATGAAGTCCCTGACTTTTGGGTTTATCGGGTTTGCCCTGCTGATTATCGTGCATCTGCTGTGTGATTTCGGTTGGCTCGCTTTTGTTTCCGTTCTTGTCTACCGGACCAAATCGCTCTGGGGGGGTAAGGTGCAGGCGGGCCTGCTTACTGCCTGCAGCCTGTTGCTTATCGGCTTCGGCGGCTGGTTTCTCTCATCGGGTTTGAGGTTGGTGGCTTAGACGTTGCATTATTATATATAGGATGCCGTGTCAGATATCCGGAAATGGATTATTCGATGAAAGGTGGTAGCCATGAGTGTCGGTTATGTTTATGATCCTGTCTATCTGGAGCATGATACCGGCCAGCATGTTGAAAATGCCCAGCGGCTGGTAGCAATTATGACCTGCCTGGAAGAAAGCGGACTTAAGGAACAGCTTGACTATATCAGACCGCGGGCGGCTACTGCCGACGAGGTGGCCCTGGTACATTCACCTGAGCTTATTGCCCGCATTCAGATTATGGCAAAGCAGGGTGGGGGTTGGCTGGACCCCGATACTGTGATGTCGGCGGAATCCCACCGGGCGGCTCTCTATGCCGCCGGAGGTCTGATCAGGGCTACCGAGGTGGTCCTGGATAAGGGAGGCAGCGTATTTGCTCTGGTTAGGCCTCCGGGACACCATGCCACATCCAATCAGGCGATGGGCTTCTGTCTCTTTAACAATGTGGCTATTGCGACCCGGTATGCTCAGAGCAGATATAGCTTAGAACGTATCGCCATTATCGATTTCGATGTACACCACGGTAACGGTACCCAGGACATCTTCTATGAAGAACCGCGGGTGCTCTATATCTCGGCTCACGAGTCTCCTCTCTATCCGGGAACAGGTACTATGGAAGAGACCGGCAGTGGGGATGGCAAGGGGACCACAATCAATATACCCCTGCCGGCCGGCAGCGGTGACCACGAGTACCTGCATGCTTTTGAGCAGGTAGTCGTTCCGGCGGTCAGGCGTTTTGGCCCCCAGCTTGTTCTGGTCTCGGCGGGCTATGACCCGCACTGGTCGGAGAGACTGGCTATGATGGGGGTGAGTGTCACCGGCTTTGCCCGTATGACAGGTGTCATCAAAGGGCTGGCTGATGAGTTGTGTGACGGCCGGATCGTCTTTGCCCTGGAAGGGGGCTATCCTCTTGATTCTCTGGCGGCTTCGGTCAGGGCTACCTTTGATGTGCTCCTGGGTAACCCCGATGTTAAAGACCCGCTGGGGCAGCCGCCACCCGGCTTTAAGATGCGCGGATTCAAGCCGCCGGATATTACCTCTCTCATTGCACAGATAAAACAGCTACATAACCTGCCGTAAAAGTCTGTGAGAGGATAGCCTGGGGTTTTTAAGGCTGGATTGAAGGGGTTCTTTGAAAGTTTTCCTACTTCTCTTTGGCCTTAGCGTTTTCCTATTCGGAACATCTTGGTACCGCAGTTGGGGCATATTCCCTGCGTCGCCGGTCTTCCATTCTTCATGGTTATCGCCCTGGCGTCCTTCATCTCACGCTTGGTTCGGCACTTTACACAGTAAGCCTGCATCTGGTCACCCCCTTTTTACTAAACAGGTTAATCCACACGGTTGTAGAAGTCAATCACCTGATAGTTGGATTTGCTGCTGCTACGAGAGGGGAAATCTGTGCTGCGTCAGCTCTTCCTGGCTTCAGCAGCCGGTTGCGGGTTCCGTTTGAAAAGGCTGCTCCACTTTCCTTCTTCCCAGACTACCAGCAGGTTGGGGGCAATGCAGACCGAGCTGAAGGTTCCTGCGATGACACCGATTAGCATTACCACGGCAAAGTTTTGGATTGATGCCCCGACAAAAAGAAGCATGGCCAGGATGACAAACAGCGTGGTCAGGCTGGTGTTCAGGGAGCGGCTTATGGTTTCAGCAATGCTGTTGTTCACTACCGTCTTGAAGTCCGTGCTGACTCTCCGGCTTAAATTCTCCCGTATTCTATCGAAGACGACCACGGTATTGTTGACACTGTAGCCGACGACGGCCAGAATACCGGTAATGAACATCAGGTTAATCTCCCAGCCGAACATGCCGCCGAGGACGGCAAAGACCCCCAGCGCTACCAGAATATCGTGTCCCAGACCTATTAGGGCGCAGGCACCATAGCGGAAGGGTTTGGGCATTCTACGGAATGCCCAGGTGATGTAGAGCAGGATCCCGACTGCGGCTACCGCGATGGCAATGCCGGCATTGCGGGCCGTTTCAGAGGCTACCATCGGTGATACCGAGTAGAACTCCGATTCGGTGGTTGCTCCGAATCTATTCTGCAGGGCATCCTCCAGATCTGTTTTTTCTTCGCCGGAGAGTTCTTCGGTACGGATAAGGAAACCGCCCTCCCCGGTCTGTTGAATCAGAGCGCCGGGATAGCCGGCGCTGGCCATCTCTTCCTGCAATTCGCTCTTGACTACTGTCTGTTCGAAGCTGACTGTCAGCATAGAGCCGCTGCTGAGCTCGATACCGGGTTTGAGCCCGAAATTGGCCAGAGAGATGATGCTGAAGAGAATGATTATCCCTGCGGCGACGAAGAACCAGAACCTTTTTCCTACAATATCAGTCATGTTCTTTCCCTGAATAAACTCTGAATAGTGAACTCTTCTGCGCCAGGCGGGTACCGGCGAATGTACGCAGGAAGGTGCGGGTAACCACAACCGCACTGAACATGCTTACCGCTACCCCGATGGCCAGGGTTGTGGCGAAGCCCATCACCGGAGCGCTGGCGATAATGCTGCTGCCCAGCCAGTAGAGGATGCCGCAGACAATGAAGGTGGTTATGTTGCTGTCCCGAATTGCCGGCCAGGCCCGGCTGAAGCCGGTCTCAATAGCAGACGCCAGCGGTCGACCCAGCCGCAGTTCTTCTTTCATCCGTTCGAAGATAAGAACATTGGCATCTACTGCCATACCTATGGACAGTATGAAGCCGCCGATGCCGGCCAGAGTGAGGGTAACCGGTATCAACTTGAATATCGCCAGCACCGACGCCGCATAGAATAGCAAAGCGGCGCTGGCGAGAGCTCCCGGCAGGCGGTAGTAGATCATCATAAATACCATAACCAGTATCAGGCCGATTATCCCTGCCTTAAGGCTCATATCGACAAAGTCGGCGCCCAGGATGGGGGATACCTTCTGTTCATAGACGGGGATCAGCGGCACCGGAATACGGCCGGCATTGAGTTGTTTGGATAATGTCATGGCCTCGTCGATGCTTAAACCTGTGATTACTCCGCTATCGGTGATTACGTTGCTGACAACAGGTGCGATCGGTCCGCCGTCTTCTCCCGAACGGAGCGTATCATCGCCTTCGAATATACCCAGGCGCTTATTGAGCAGACGTGTAGTGATTATTTGGGAAAGCTCGCTGCCTTCTTTATTCCATTGAAAGACAAGTTGTATTCTTCCTAATTCATCCTGGGCTACATAGGTGTTTTCCCTAAAGAAGGCACTGCTTAGCACTACCTCTGTGCCGTCAATATCTGCTGCCGCCGGTTTCCATCTACCCAGCTCATTTTCCCATTTGGCCTCTTCTTCATCGGCGGCAAGTTCCCCGAACTCTAGTATGGCTGTACGCGAAAGCCTCTCCTTTTCTTTATCGGTCATGTTAAGCCCGGGTAACTGTACTGCTATGCGGTTTTCCCCTAATTTTTGAATAACCGGCTCGGTTACTCCCAACGGATTGATTCGGTTAGTGAGAACGTCGATTACGCCATCGATAATGCCGGATTCCTCACCCGGCTCTACCTGGGACAGATCCGCCTCATATACCAGGTGTATACCGCCCTGCAGGTCAAGCCCCAGTCGTAGCCCTTTCTGGCCAAGCACCCCCTTGTCAACGGGTATCACGACAAGCATGGCCAGGGCGAAGAGAATACCGATTATGATGAGGGGGACCCTATTTTTCCTGTTCATCCCTACTCCGCTTTATTCTCCAGGTGCTTCCGAATATAGGATAACGCTTCCTCTCTGGTCTTTAACTCGCCTGAGGCATGGGCTTCGCGTATCAGTTCCAGCAGGTTGCCTATTCCGGGTCCGGGGCTCAAGCCAAAGATATCGATCAGGTCGTTACCGTTGATCAGGCCGGGCGTGGAGACCAGCGTCTCCTGCTCGGAGTGTTCGTTCAGTACATAGTCCACTATCCGGGTATGCTCCCGCCATCCATCCGGGTTGAGGTTAGGGCCCCTGGTAGCCAGGTGGTCGGCCAGACTCAGGAATAGTGTGTCGACTCCGGCATCACCGGTATCCCGGAAGTAGCGGTAGATGGCCCTTTGTGTGGGAAGGATCCCGCTCTGGCTAATCTGGGTTGGTCTCAGGTGGTGTTCCACCATAGTCTCTACCAGCTTAATCTCTTTATTGCTGAACCTCAGCCTTTCCAGAATACTATTGCTGGCCGTCGCTCCTTCTCTGGCGTGTCCCAGAAAACGCATTCGGCCGCTGCTGTCAATAGCTTTGGTCTGTGGTTTGGCGATGTCGTGGAGAAGCGCCGCCATCTTGAGTATCAGTCTCCTTGTGCTGCCGCTGCTTACTCCGGTGTTAAAGTGTTCTTCCATCTCCACCGACCAGGGTACCATGTTCAAAGCTTCTCTGTCGGCGTACTCCCAGCTTCCCTGCCGGAGTATAAAATCAACCGCCGCCACCGTCTTGAGGGAGTGGTCAAAGACATCCCAGAAGTGTTCCGGGGGTTGTCCCACACCCTTTTCCTGAGCTAGCTCCGGGATTATGGCGGTAAGTAATCCTATCCTGTCGAGATATGTCAGTACTGCTCCGGTCTGAGTGACAGTCAGGAGCAGGAGCATCTCTTCTCTGACCCGCTCACCGGCTATGCCGGCGATAAGATGGCAGTGGCGTTTCATCAGTGTCTCGGTTTCGCCGTCAATCGTGAAGCCGAGTTCGTAAGCCAGGCGTATCGCCCTTAGCAGACGGGCGGCGTCCGATTCGAATGCAGACCGGGTCACTACCCTGATAATGCCCTGCTCAAGGTCGCGTTGACCTTGAAACGGATCGATGATGGTGAAACCGGCGCGGCTCTTCTCCAGCCGGCTGAGTTCAATCGCCATGGCGTCTATGGTGAAATCACGCTGCCGCAGATCTTCTTCAATACTGCCCGCAAAAGTGGAGAAATCAAGCTCGCATTGTCCGCTGGCATAGGGGACTTCTTTACCGGTCAGTACTACCCGGCCTATTCTGTTTACCGCATCCAGCGGGATATATTTACCGTCTAGAGCAGTAGCTACCCCGCGGGCAATCTCCAGGGCATCGGCAGATACGGCGATGTCGATATCGGCCGTATCTCTCTTGAGCAGCATGTCGCGGATGAAGCCGCCAACGATGTAGGATGGTACCTGTCGCTCGGTAAGGAGATGGCTTAACCGGGTGAGTAACGGTAAGAATCTGGAATCAATCAATCTGTCGAAAAAGCCTCCGGGAGCTTTCTTAGCAGTGTTCTTCTCGCTATCAGTACTTTTAATCTCCGCTAACAACTTCATTCCTGATATAAGTAGGTCAGCCCCCAGCCTTTCCTGTTTCTTTTAGGTATCTAAGGATAAACTATACTATACAATCTGCCCCTTTAGCAAGGCGAAGCAGTAATATTCTATCGGCCTCAGGCAAGCCCTGCCGGGTCAATATCGATTGTCCAGCCCTTCGGTAGCGTTACTTCGGCAAGGAAGCGGGACGGTTCGGCACCGCGAATTATAAGCTGCCAGCGGAATCGTCCCCGTAGTCTATGGAGAAATGCCGGGGCCGGTCCGATCAGGTCGATATTATCTATCCCTTTTGTCTCTATTTCATCGGCCAGCCGCTGCCTTATTCTTTCTGCCTCTCGCTGGCAGAGTTTGTCGTTGGTGTGGCTGTAGGTGAGACGGGCCAGCCGGGTGAAGGGAGGGTTATTGAGCTGGCGCCGGTAATCGATCTCCTGATCGTAGAAGAGTTCATAATCGTGCTTGGCTGCTGCCTGAATAGCGTAGTGTTCGGGGCAGTAGGTCTGAATGATAACCTTCCCGCCTGAAGCGCCCCTTCCGGCTCTTCCCATCACCTGAGACAGCAGCTGAAAGGTCCTTTCCCCGGCGCGGAAGTCGGGCAGGTTCAGACTGAGATCTGCGTTAACTATCCCGACCAGTGTGACCAGGGGGAGGTGTAACCCCTTGGCAATCATCTGGGTGCCAATGAGAATATCGGCGCCGTGGCTGCGGAAGCAGTCCAGTATCTTATGGTGGGAAGATTTTTCCCTGGTGGTATCGCGGTCCCAGCGTAGCAATCTGGCTTGAGGAAAGCTGAGACTGGCTTCCTGCTCCAGTTTCTCGGTGCCGGCGCCCAGGAATTTTATCAGGTGGCTTGAACAACGGGGACAAATATGGGGGACGGATTCCCTGTAGTTGCACTGGTGGCAGACTAGGGCATCTTCGCTGAAGTGATAGGTTAGGGTAACCGCACATCGCCGGCAGCAGAGCACCAGGCCACAGTTACGGCATTGGACGAAGGTGGCCCCTCCCCTCCGGTTAAGAAACAGGATTACCTGCTCCTGCCCGGCGACTGCTCTGGATACATCACGGGACAGTGAGCGGCTGAAAATACTCCGGTTCCCTGACTTAAGCTCACTTCTTAAGTCCACCACTTCTACATCGGGCAGCGGGGAGCCTTGCTTGGGGACAACCCGCTCGGGCATCCGGAGCAGCCGGTAATTCCCTTTTTGGGTCTGGTAGAAGGTCTCGACATCCGGAGTGGCACTGCCCAGGACAACTACGGCTCCGGTCAGTTCGGCCAGCTTTATCGCCACATCACGGACCCGGTAGCGGGGTGTTGTATCGTGCTGTTTGTAGGTCCACTCATGCTCCTCATCAATGATAATAAGCCCCAGGTCGGGTTGGGGAGCGAAGATGGCGCTTCGCGAGCCGATAACAACATCGGCCCGGCCTTTTCTTGTCTGGTGCCATTCATCAAACTGTTCGCCCAGAGAAAGCCTGCTGTGTAGGACGGCCACACGGTAGGGGAAACGGGAGACGAAGAGTTCTATGGTTTGAGGGGTAAGTGCAATCTCGGGAACCAGGACGATACCACGCTTGCCCTGTTTCACTGCCTCGGCAATGGCTTGCATGTAGACCTCGGTCTTGCCGCTTCCGGTAACCCCGTGGAGCAGAAAAACATTCCTGTGTGGACAACTCTCTGCCGTCTTGAGCAGGCTCGCTCTGATGGCTGCCAGGGCTGATTCCTGGTGGCTGGTGAGGGGTAGCGGCTGTGAAGGGGTAGTGTCGTGGTATTGTAAGGTCTCCCGTCTTACTTCAACCTCCTGGAATCCGGCAAGACCCTTGTCAATTAAGGCCCGGATCGCTGAGGTCGAGGAGTTACCCCTCTTTTTTACTTCAGCAAGGGGTATCGGCCGTGATATTCCGGAGAGAAATTCAAGGAGCTGTGCCTGCTGTTCTGCCCTTGTTTCCTGTCGCAGTCTGCTTGCTTCCCTGATGGCTTCATCGGGGGTAATTAACAGGTGCAGGTGGCGGACCTTTCGTGGTCTTACCTTGGTCCTTTCCAGTTGATGGCTCCTGGTTAGTAGTCCGTGGTTAACCAGTTGAGAGGTTAGCAGTTTGGCTTTCCGTGCGCCCAGAGCTTTTTCTATCTCCCCGGAGTCAACCCTACCCTTACTCCGAACTAGATTTAACAGGTGTTTCTGTTCTTCGCTTAGCTCCAAAACGGCGTAGTCTTTCTCGGCGGTCGGCGTTGTGGAGATGTAGGTAATTGCTTTGCGCTTAAATCCCGGTGGCAGCATTAGGGAAATTGCCTCGAAGAGGGGCGATAGGTAATACCCGCTTATCCAGCGGGCCAGAGATATCTGGGGTGGAGACAGCAGCGGGGTATCCTCAATAATACCGGCTATTTCCCTGGTCTCTGTGACGGCAGGATAATCGGTTAGCTCAAGGACGATGCCCTGAAGCAGATTGCTGCCGAAAGGAACCCATACCGCCTGGCCGACCTTGATATTCAGGTCGGTAGGGATAGTGTAACTGAACGTCCTGCGCTGAGCCGCTGGAGAGTTGACACTAACCTCGGCATATCCCATCCCTTGCTCCGGTGATTTGGCTCCGGGTTAGCTCCCTGCCTGATTCTGCTCTTTATCTGCTCGCTTCTCCTTGATACGGGCCGCTTTGCCGCTGCGTCCCCGCAGGTAATAAAGCTTGGCCCGGCGTACCTTTCCGTGTTGTACCACTGCTACCTTATCAACAAGAGGCGACTGAAACAGGAAGGTACGCTCGACGCCGATGCCATGGCTGACACGCCTTACCGTGAAGCTTCCGCCATCGGTGCTCCGCCGAATCTTAATTACTACGCCCTGGAATAACTGGATGCGTTCCTTATCCCCTTCGATGACTTTCGTGCTGACCTTTACCGTATCGCCCGGGGTGAGAGTTGGAATATTGGGATTTGCTTTCACATCGATTAGTTCAGTAATGTTCATTTCTTAAGACCTCTCGTGATTTTTAGTTTTTCCTTCCTTAATTATATCTTCTTCTTCGGTGACTAGGATTCCTTCATCTTTTCTACAAGGGCTCTCTCATCTGCCCTCAGGTCGGCTTTATCCAGCAGGTCCGGCCGGCGTTCCAGAGTGCGTAGAATAGCCTGTTGACGTCGCCAACGGGCTATCTGGCCGTGGTTTCCCGATATCAGGACCTGAGGTACCGGCCAGACCCGGTATATTTCGGGTCGGGTATATTGCGGGTATTCCAGCAGTCCGGTAGAGTGTGAGTCGTCCCGGGCCGAGTCTTCCGAACCGAGTACTCCTGGTAACAGCCTGACTACGGTGTCTGTCAATACCATTGCTGCCAGTTCGCCGCCGCTGAGCACGTAATCACCGATGCTGATCTCATCGGTGACCAGGTGTTCCCGTATCCGTTCATCAATTCCCTCATAGTGCCCGCAGATGAGAATCAGATGACTGTGCCCCGATAGCTCTTCCGCGATTTTCTGGCGGAAAAGGCGTCCCTGCGGCGTAAGCAGGATAACCGGTAGCTCCTCCCTGCCGTCTGAATCAGGGTATACCTCTGATTTGATTGACTCTACTGCTTCAAAAACGGGTTCGGCCTTAATTACCATGCCGGTTCCTCCCCCATAGGCATAATCATCAACGGTGCGGTGTTTGTCGTGAGTATAGTCCCGGATGTTGTGGATATTTACCGTGACCAGTTCTCTGTCAACCGCCCGCTGGAAGATACTCTCGCTAAAGGGTCCCTGGAACATCCGGGGAAACAGGGTTAAGATATCAATTCGCACTTGCTTAAGCCTCGCTGTCTGGAGCTTTGTGCTCAGTTACCTCACCCTTGATAATCTCTATGGCGTGAGGAATAACTGGTATTATTACCCCGAGGCATTCCCTGACTGCTTTGGGGCTGCCGGGTAGGTTGATAATAAGGCATCTTCCTCTAACGCCGGCCGCAGCTCTGCTTAATATAGCCGATGGTGTTACCTTAAATGTTTCGGCTCTCATTGCTTCGGTGATGCCGGGTACAACCTTGTCCACTACGGAGAGGGTTGCTTCCGGGGTGACATCACGCTGGGCCAGTCCGGTGCCACCGGTAGTCAGGATAACGTCTACGCTGCCTTCATCCGCCCACTCGATAAGTTTTGCGGCAATCAACTCCGTCTCATCGGGGACAATCTCATACTTGGCGAATTTATAGCCCTGTGACGACAGACTGTCCTTGATTACCTGGCTGCTCTTATCCTGACGCTGGCCACGCCAGCCTTTATCACTAACGGTAATAATTCCTGTATTGAGCATAACACTATTCCGGAGCATTTCATTTTACCATATCCAGGTCGGATAACAAAAATCAACCTTTTTGTGAAATTTAACAAACGGGGTATTGACAAGAATAAATTCCTGTGTTATATAATGGTAAATTGTGGTAGAGAATGGTGGATTAGGGGAGAAATGTTTTTCGGAGAGTTTGAGTATCGGATCGATGAGAAGGGTAGGATACCTATCCCGCCCAAGTTCCGTAGAGAGCTGAGAGAGGGACTGGTACTGACACCGGGCTTAGAGAAATGCGTCGTTGCCTACCCTGCATCGGAATGGAAAAAACTGGCCGACACTCTTACTACCGGTTCAATCACCCCCAGTAAATTAAGGAAGCTGAATCGCGCTATTTTCGCCACTGCCTTCAGCACTAATATTGACGGGCAGGGCAGGATAGCTTTACCCCACCCGCTGCGGGAACACGCTGCTATTAACGATGAGGCAGTTATCACCGGGGCCAACAACTATTTTGAGTTGTGGAATAAAGAGCGGTGGGAAGAAGAGAAGGCTATCAGTCAGGAGCAGGCCTGGCAGATTATAGAAAGTCTGGAGAAACGCTGTTGAATTTGAATATGTCGGCAACTACCCATACTCCGGTCCTGCTTGATGAGGTCGTCAGTGCACTGGCGGTTCAGCCCGGGGGGCGTTATGTGGATTGTACTCTGGGAGGTGGGGGGCACGCCGCTGCTATCCTGGAACGCAGTGCACCCGGTGGACAGCTTTTGGGTATCGATGCTGACCCCGCAGCGATCAAGGTGGCTGGCGGCAAACTCGCGGCACATCGTGATTCAATCCTCTTGGTTAATGCTAACTTCGTAAAATTACAGGCTATCTGTCTTGAGTATGATTTCCAGCCGGTGCACGGCATCCTGTTTGACCTCGGGGTTTCTTCACTTCAGCTTGATGGTGCGGACCGTGGTTTCAGTTTCCAGCATGAAGCGCCTCTGGATATGCGCTTCAGTCCCGATCAAGAGGTTACCGTCGATGACATCGTTAACCGGTACTCCGAGGCTGAAATTGCCCGTATCATCAGGACCTATGGCGAGGAAGGTTACAGTCATCGCATAGCCCGTCATATTGTTAAGGAGCGTCCTGTAAAGACTACCTTAGAGCTTGCCCGGATGATAGAGCAGGCTGTCGGCGGCCGAAAGGGCAGAATTCACCCGGCTACCAAGACCTTTCAGGCACTACGTATAGCGGTTAACCATGAGCTCGAGAATCTTGAGTCGGCACTAAGACAGGCGGTTGACCTTCTTGGCTATGGCGGCCGGTTGGTGGTCATCAGCTATCACTCTCTTGAAGACCGTATTGTTAAACAGTTTATGCAGAGGGAGGCAAGAGGCTGTGTTTGCCCGCCTGGTATACCTGCCTGTGTTTGCGGACATACTGCCCGCCTGAGGGTATTGAATAAGAAGATCATTACTCCTTCTCTTCAGGAAGTTCAGCTTAATCCGCGTAGCCGCAGCGCCAGGTTGAGATCTGCTGAGTGTATTACGGTTGGTGGTGAATACCGTGAGGTCGCGGAAAGGTTATGCTGGCTGGTCGGGGATAATGCTAACGGATGGAGGAGGCCGGCGTTACTGGCAAAGCTAAGAATGACATATCTGGCATCTTAGGTCGCATATGATACTCTACCGCCACGCTAAGGGGGACGGAAAATGTGAAAATGATAATAAATAGCAGCAATAAAAAAGCGAAAAAGGGGGGTGACAGATGAAAAAGCAGGCTACATTAACCTCGATCGATGTTGGTACTACTAAGGTATGCACCATTATCTCTGAAGTTGACCCAGGGGGTGGTATCCGGGTTGTCGGAGTGGGTATTACTCCATCTAAGGGGTTGCATAAGGGATTGGTAGTTAACATCAATGAGGCCAGAGAGTCGATTCGTGAGTCGGTGAGAAAAGCGGAACAGTCCAGCGGTTACAAGGTTGAATCAGCCTATATCGGAGTAACGGGACGTCATGTTACTTCGGTGAATAATCGGGGAGTGGTGGCGATTACCCGTAACGATCGCCTGGTGCGCCGGGATGATCTGAAAAGGGTGCTTGCGCAGTCTCAGAATATTAAGGTACCCAGTGAGAGAAGGCTGCTCCACGTTATTCCCCGGGGTTACGCCGTTGACGGACAGGTAGGTATTAAAAACCCGGTGGGTATGCATGGCTTCCGGCTGGATGTGGAAACCCATATTATTACTGCTGCCGTAACCTCCGTTCAGAATCTGGTGAAGTGTATTCGTGGTATTGGTATAGAAATCGATGACCTGATTCTTGAGCCATTAGCCAGTAGCGAAGCTATCCTGACCGAGGATGAAAAACAGGTGGGCGTCATACTGGCTGATATCGGCGGCGGAACCACTGATATCGCTGTCTTCAAGGATGGTAGTATTTGGCATACTGCTATCCTGCCGGTGGCGGGTTATCAGCTTACCAGAGATGTTGCTATTGGCCTGGGGTTGCCGTTTGATGTGGCTGAGGAAATGAAGAAGCGCTATGGTAGTGTTATGCCGGTATATGAAGCTCAGTCCGAGACTACCAGTGCCATATCGGCTGATGGACACGGGGTTTCTTATCAGGACCTCTGCGATATCGTCAGAGCCCGGGTTGAAGAAATCATGCGGCTTATCCTGCTCGAGATGCCGCGCTCGGATTATGAGTCGCTGGTTCCTGCCGGACTGGTCCTTACCGGTGGCAGTTCCAATCTTTCCGGCATCGAAGTGCTGGGGCGCGATATACTACGACTCCCGGTAAGGGTTGGCGTACCTATGGGTATGACCGGTATTACCGATGTCCTGCGTGATCCGGCTCATGCTACCAGCGTTGGCTTGTTGCTCTGGGGAGCGAAGCACGAAGGCAGGCAGATATGGAAAGCACAGGGTCCCTTCCGGCGGTTTGTCTCCCGAATAAGAAGCCTGTTCCGTTAAATAGACGACAAAGAAAATTAATGGTATTGAAAGGAGGAGGAGATGGCAAAGACAAGTTTTGTGGCTAACCCGGCTAAGATTAAGGTTATTGGCTTGGGCGGTGGCGGCTGTAATGCTATAACCCGTATGGTACAGGAGGAAATCCGGGGCGTAGAGTTCGTTGTTATGAATACCGATGCTCAAGCCCTGGCTATTGCCGAGGCTCCGCTGCGCGTTCAGCTTGGCGAGAAAGCTACCAAAGGGTTAGGCGTTGGTGGCGACCACAACTTCGGAACAAAGGCGGCTGAGGAGAACCGCGATGAAATCAAGGAGATTGTCTCCGGTGCGGATATGGTTTTTATCACCTGCGGAATGGGGGGTGGTACCGGTACTGGTGCGGCTCCTGTCGTCGCTGAGATAGCCAAGCAAAGCGGTGCTCTTACCATTGCTGTGGTTACCAAACCGTTTGCTTTTGAGGGCAATCGTCGCTGCCAAGTGGCTGATGAAGGCATCACCAATCTACTGGACAAGGTCGATACCCTGATTATTATTCCCAATGATCGCTTGCTCAGTCTCTGTGACCAGAAGACGGGGGTGGATAATGCCTTCAAACTGGCTGATGATGTCTTAAGGCATGGTGTTCAGGCGATATCCGAGGTCATCACTGTCCCAGGGATGATTAACCTCGACTTTGCCGATGTCAAGGCGATAATGAAGAACGCCGGTCCTGCCTGGATGTCCATCGGTGTTGCTTCCGGCAAGAACCGGGCGGTAGAAGCAGCCAGAGAGGCTCTGTGCAGTCCGCTGCTGGATGTTTCTGTTACCGGATCAAAGGGAGTCCTGTTTAATGTTGTCGGCGGCAATAGTCTCACCCTGTTTGAGGTTAATGAGGCGGCGGCGGCAATTAAAGAGGCGGTAGACCCTGAGGCTAACATTATTTTCGGTGTGGCTCATGATCCTAGTATGAATGACGAGGTCAGGATTACCCTGATTGCTACCGGGTTTGCTTCCAAGACAGGGATGACTAAAGGTCAGGAGGATGATGAGATTACGCAGCTGCTCAAGGGTTTAAAGAGCGAGGAAGAGATGGACGTACCCTCATTCCTGCGCCGTCCCCTGTTCAGTCATCGGCGTCAGGCGGTAACTCCATCCCAGAAGATTGCCAGCGGCCCTTCCTATACTCCGCTCAGGGAAGCCTCCCGGTAAAGTCAGTAACTGAATAAACGTGGAGTTTCTTGAGGAAAGCCTCGAGATCAGTGTAAGGCTGTGGGCGTTATGCCCGCAGCCTTCTTGATTTCCCGGGTCTTTGCCTAGGGAGGGCGTCGCCCCTTGATTGACAACCGGTATTAAGTGGATCTTATCTCTTCGCGCATAAACTTGTAGTACGAGATGGCGAAGAGCATCGTGGGTATGGCGATGAAGGTTACTATGTGGGGCCATATGGTAAGTATACTCTGCCCCAGCGGCAGGGTACTGGAGATAAGGCCGCCCCCGGATGACTGTTGCAGTAGTTGCAGTAGTTCGGATGCCGTCCTCTCTCCCGGAGCAAGGATTACGGTAGTCGCTTCTTGGAATAGAAAAATAGGTGAGGCACGCGAAGCTGTGATTTGAATTTCGATGTTCCGGAATATCTCCTGTGTTGTTGACGTATCGCCGATCGGTGCCATTGTGTTGGCAATGAAGGTGGATATCATGGCCATGAAGATGAGAAAGAATATCCAGACGGCAATCGTGGCCAGCGCTGAGGTGGCCACCCGCTGCAGGAAGGTGGAAAATAGCATGGCCAGCCCCAGCCAGAACGCTCCGTACAGTGTACCCATTACGATGAATAGAAACAACCGGAAGACTTCTTCCGAGCTTGGGGGTACTCCGATCATGCTTAGTCCCAGCCCGGATATAAGCAGTATAATGCTCGTCAGCATTATGGCGATGGTGGTTATGCCGGCGAAGAATTTGCCGTTAAAGACGGTGTCCCTGTAGATGGGCTGCGAGAGGAGCCGGCTCAGGGTGCCGCTGTTCTTTTCACTGTTGATGGCGTCAAAACCGAAGGCTATGCCTATTACCGGTACCAGGAATGCCGAGACGAAGTAGAGGAAGGATAGAGAACTCTGTCCGGAGGTGGTAAAAAGCTTGAGAAAGACGAACTGGGTAGCGCCGAATTGACTGGTGGAGGTCAAATCGGCGCGGATATTTTGCAGTGCCCCCGCCGGTCCGTAAATAGCGAATACCGCTGTCAGCAACACCACACCGAAAAGTATGATGCCTCTCCAGCTGATGAAATAGTCAGCCAGTTCTTTATTAAATACCGTCAGTAGTCCTCGCATACTAGGCCTCTTTAAAGTATTTCAGGTAAATGTCCTCTAGAGCATAGCTCTGTATTTTCATCTCTACCAGCAGGCCGTTCGCCTCGACAATCGCCTTGGCTATCTGTGGTCTCAGGTCCTTCGAGCAGCCTGCCAGCAGCCTGTCCTCCATCCTGTCCACGCTGAGAACGCCTTTGACCCGCTTGATAGCATCGATGATGCCTTGAGTTATTTCAGTAAGTTGAAGCTCAATCTTGAACTGGCTGCCGCCGAGGCTATCCTTACCCAGCTGGTTGGGTGAGCCCTTGACCAGCAGTCGTCCTCGCACCATTATCCCGATCTGGTTGCAGATTCTCTGCACCTGATGCAGTTGATGGGATGACATGATAACGGACATCTTTCTCTCTTTGGCTATCTTGGCGATCAGGTCGAGTAGCTGGTTAATGCCCTCGGGATCAATGCCTGAGGTGGGCTCATCCAGAATGGCAACCCGGGGATTTTTTATCAATATGTCGGCAAAGGCAAGCCGCTGCTTCATTCCTTTGGAGAACTCTCCTACCGGCTGCTCGGCCTTGTCGGCGAGGCCGACGATGTCCAGTGTCTCGGCGACCCTTTTTTTGACAACTTCTTCGGGGAGATTATTCAACCTGGCTATGTAGGCGAGATTATAGGATGCGGTCAGGCTTTCGTAAAAGCCGACCTTTTCCGGGACATAGCCGGCGATACTCTTGACTTTCAATGGCTCCCGTGTAGAGTCATAGCCGGCGACATGCACTGAACCGGAGGTGGGTTCGGTAAGCCCGAGCAACATCAATATCGTTGTCGTCTTGCCGGCACCGTTAGGACCGAGGAAACCAAAAAGATCTCCCTCCTCTATATGAAGGTTCAGATTATCGACCGCGGTAGTGTCGTCGTAGACCTTGGTCAGGTTCTTTGTCTCTACCATCAGCTTGTTGGCCAATTTGCTCACCGTTTGCCTAATCTTCTGAACCAGATTATCAAGCCGGCGATAACTCCGGCCGCGATGCCGATGCCGATGCCTCCCCAGGCAGTGGATGCCGGTACGGCTACCCTGATTTCCAGATTACCGTCAGCCTTCTCACTGGCGGCTTTCAAAATAACGGGATAGTCGCCGGCTTCCGTACCCTTGGGGGGTTTTATCGCAACATCTATCTCCTGGGCAAGACCCGATTCCAGATTATCCAGGCTGCTCGGAGTAAAGGTAACCTCCCATCCCTCCGGTTTTTCTGATGATAGGGTAATATTATCCAGTTCTCCGGTCGCCGAGTTGGTTATCAGGATTGACATATGGTTGTCTTCACCGGCGCTCGCCTGGATCCCGGTCTGTTGGGTGGGGATGGACATACTCAGCGCGTACCTGAGGGGTGATTCGACTACTATTGCCTTAAGGTCAATGCTGTCCTTTAGGTCGTCCGAAGCTACCTCAAAGGTGAAGTCGTACTCACCCGGTTCGGGTAGAGTATCTATCGGCCAGACTTGAACGATGAGCTGTTCAGTCATGTTCAGTGGTTCCGGGTCGAAGGCCGATATCGCGCTCTCCGGGGTGGTTGACTTTGGTGTACCGTTCCATCCCGGCGGCATGGTGAGATTAAGGTCGAAAGTCCTGCGTTCCTTAATCCGGTAATCAACGGTAATCTCAAAATTATAGCTGGTGCCGGCCGTGTTTTCCAGGACGGGGTATTGGGCGGAGAGTTCTATGCGTTCCTGGGGGGTGGTCTGCTCCTCGGCAGGTTGCTCCTCGTTTGGCGGTAGCGTGTAGGAGTTACTGGCGTTTTCCTGGGCGGCGAGGGCGACATGGCTTCCCAATAAGCCACCGAGCACTGTACAGAGTGAAGCTAGGCAAAGAAGATAGCGAACTCTCCTAAATCTAATCATGGCTTATCCCCTCAACAGAGTTATTAGCTTTCCCGTGGACCTACTGATATCTCCCGGGAAGAATGGGCATTCTTTCTGGCAATTGCGTCTATATCGAATTGCCGTGAAATTTGTTAGATTATAGCCTGTCCAAGGAAATAAATCAAATCTGCCTGTGTGGGGCTATGGGATGGTTCCCCAAAGTTATTGGTACCTACTAGCCAATTGGGTCTTGTAGCTATTATACTTTGAACGGGAGTTTCATGACCGGTGACCACCGTGGATATGGTCCATGTTCTTTGTAGTATCTACCCATCGGCAGTATTAGTACGAACGGGGAGAAAAGTATGCTTCAGCTGGCGATTATTGCCGCCTATTTCGTGGTTGTGATTGTTATCGGAGTATTGAGCCGGGATAGGGCGAAAGAAGTGGATGATTTCCTGGTTGCCGGTAGAAGGGGGTCTCCTCTGCTCATTACCGGCTCTCTGCTGGCCACCATTGTGGGCGGCTCGGCAACTATCGGCATGGCCGGGTTGGGTTTTGCCCGGGGTCTAACCGGGGCCTGGTGGTTGCTGGTAGGCAGCATCGGGCTGGTGGTCTCCGGGATTTTCTTCGCCGGGAAGGTGAGGGGGTTCGGGCTGTATACTCTTCCCGAGATGGTTGAGAAGCAGTATGACAGCCGGGTTGGCCTGGCTGCCTCGTTTCTTATTGTCATTGCTTGGGTAGGTGTTCTCGCCGCTCAGATTATAGCTTCAGGTAAGATACTGGGTATCCTGGGAGTGGCTGCTCCTGCCCTGTGGATGGTAATCTTTACGGTTGCCTTTGTCGTTTATGCTGTTCTGGGCGGTCAGCAGGCTATCATCCGGACCGATGTCGTACAGATAGGGATAGTGCTGGCCGGGATATTCACCTGCCTGGCGCTGGTACTGTCGCGGCTGGGGGGTTGGACCGGGTTGGTCAGCTCCCTGCCCCCGGAGCGCTTCGCCTTCCCCGTCAGCTCCCAGTTCGGTGGTGGTGACCTCGCCTCATTCCTTCTGCTGGTGGGATTAACCTATCTTGTCGGGCCTGATATCTATTCCAGGCTGTTCTGTGCCCGGGATACCGGTACAGCCAGGGTATCGGTATTCTGGACTGCTTTGATTATCGTCCCGGTCGCTTTCGCAATTACGGTAATTGGCATGGGGGCTTCGGCTCTGTTTCCCCAGATTGCTTCCCCGGAACAGGCTTTTCCTGCGGTAGTAACCGGGGTATTACCGCCATTTGCCGGCGGAATCGTGCTGGCCGCCCTGCTCGGTGCGGTGATGTCTTCGGCTGATACCATCCTCTTCAGTGCCAGTACCATACTGTCTGTGGATATAATCGGTCATTTCCGACCGCTCACCCGGGAAAAGACCCTTTTCTACTCTCGCTGGATGATTGTAATACTGGGGGTGGTCGCCTTACTGCTGGCCCTGGTTCTAAGAGGGGTGATAAGTGCTCTCCTTTTTGCCTATACGGTGTATACCGCCGGGCTGATTGTGCCGGTAATCGCCGGCTTCTACCGGGAAAAATTGAAAGTAACTCCCCGGGGAGCGCTGGCGGCGATTATAGGCGGCGGGTCGGCGGCGCTTGTCAGTGGAATACTTGACATAAAGTATATGGATCTGGGCAGCCTGGCAATCAGCGTCGCGTTGCTTTTTCTCGTCAGTTATTTCGATAATCGGAGTATAGCGGCTTGACGGCCGATATGCCATCTAGTAGAATTTCTTTTAGTGGGCGGTTAGCTCAGCTGGTCAGAGCGCTGCGTTGACATCGCAGAGGTCACTGGTTCAAGTCCAGTATCGCCCACCATCGTGTACAATAGGGGGAACCGCAGCTACGTTCTCTGATGTCATGCCTCTTGAAAGTGGCATGGTATAGTCTATAGTTACCTGATCACCAGTGACCCTTACTTCTTTCACGAAGCTCCGAACAAAAGATTTCCTCTCAGTGATGGAGCTTTCTCCAAGCAGGTTTTGCAGATCCTCAACGTAAGCCCTGACAGTCTCAGAGTCAGCAAGCTCTACTCGTCTATCGGCTAGGAGTATTTCCAGTTCCCACCGGGTTGACTGCAGTTGCTCCTGGCGCTGTCGCAATGCCTGAATACGAGGAGAGAGATCCTGGAGGCTTAGCGTAGTACTAGTCTCAAGAGTATCGTAGAGTTTGTCAAGACGCCGGCTTACGGTATCGTATTCATATATTACAGACATAAGCCGACTACGGTATTCACCAGCCGCAGAATCCATCTCCTCGTTGACAAGCCGGGCAAGTTCCCTCAGGTTTTCGTAGGTCAAGATATGTTCCTTGATCCTGGTGATTACCAGTTGTTCGAACTTATCTCTGTTAAGATAGTTTGCCTGACATGCCCCAGATCCCTTTTTGTTTATGGTACCGCAGACATAGTAGTGGAATTGTCCTCCCTTAGCATCCTGTCCCACTAGAGCCTTACCACAGTGACCGCATTTAGCCAGGCCACTGAGCAGGTAGCTGCTGGTAACCCGCTTGGGATGTACCCTGGCAAACGCCCTATCCTGAAGGAGAGCGTTGGCCTGCTGGAACGTGCCTTGATCAACAATACTTGGCCAAGCCTTTTCCACTATTATTGGGGGTAGGCTTCGGTTGCTCTGCTGACCCCAGACCAAGTTACCGAGATATGCCTCATTGGAGAGTATCTTATGTAGTGTGGTCTTACCCCAGCCTTTACTGCGGGGAGCTGCGATACCGTCTCTGTTGAGCCCCTTGGCAATCTCCACCATCCCCTTTCCGTCAATGATTTCGTGAAAGATCCGTTTTACGACCTTAGCCTGACCGGGCTCAATCTCCAGGGTGGAGCGCTCTTTCGCTCCGTCTCTTACCTTAATCTTCCGATAGCCGTAAGGAGCGTAGCTGGATACGTAAAATCCCCTTGAGGCACTCTCCCGCATCCCTCTGGTTACCTCCTCACCCAGATTAGCCGAGTAGAATTCATCAAGACTCTCAATCATGGCTTCCAGCAGCCTGCCTGTCGGCGTGTCCTCAAAAGGCTCGTTTATTGAAATAACCTGCACACCTGCCTTACGCAGCATGGCCTTGAAGAGGATGGAGTCCTCGCGATTGCGGGCAAACCGGGAATACTTCCAGACCAGGATCAGATCGAAGGGCCGATCAGAGCGCCGAGCGGAGGCAATCATTTCCCGGAAGGAAGGCCGCTGGCTTGTTCTGCCGCTTTCGGCCTCATCAACATATTCCTTAACGATGTAATGGGAATTTCTGGCAGCGTATTCACGGAGCGCCTTAAGCTGAGCCGAGATAGAAAGATCGACATCCTGTCGTTCCGAACTAACCCTGGCATACAGACAAGCTTTCATTCTATCACCTCCAGATTTTGATCCATTGTTCTAAAGAGGGCAGTACTTACAGTGCCCGGGCACCACACCTCTCATGATTATGGTGGTTAGCTCACTTCTTATCTTCTTCTTGATCTCCCGCATCTGACCAAGGAGATCCGATAACTTGTGATAGTCATCCCAGGAAGTGAAAGCATCCTCATATTCAGTAACTACTTTCTTTAGGTCCCCGGCTACCTCCCCGCTCTGCTTACCCATGTGGAAGGAACCGTACTTTACCTCGCACATACCGTCTTCGCCTTGTATAGCAGAAAAGTCATCGTAAAGGACTAAACCGGTTTCGCCTCGCCCACGGCGTTCCATATTAAAAAGAAGGGCTGCCGTTATGCCAGCGACGGCCCCGTCGAGTTGTGTGGCAGGCGCATCTTTCAGTCTGGAGTCAGCTCTTAATCCTATCTGTAATTTGGATTCCAGTGCCTTCCTTGAGCCTTTAAGACTATTATGTATACTATCCCATCTTGCCAGCAGGTTCCAGAGGGATATCCGTGGCTGGTGCTGTTTCAACGCTGTCCAGTAGGGATCCTCACGTAAGTCATTCGATACGACTATTCCTTTGTCAACAGTCTTATTGAGTTTCTGGGCAAAGTTGACTATGCCCCTGTAATGTCGTTCCAGGGTATTACGTAACACCACGGCGCGGGCTTCTTTAGCCTCCCGCTCCATCTTTGCCAGCTCGATATGCTTTCTGACAGTACGAACATCATAGCCGTCCTTTTTGGCGATCTGGGGCGGCGACTGCCCACCCTCATTACGCCTGACCCATTCCAGTCTTTTTCCCGCCTCCACTTCGGGTTTCTTGGTTTTCTTTACCATGGTATGTCCTCCTTTGAAGCATAAACTGGTATTTTAGTGATGTTCTATCATGGCTACAGTTAGTAATCATGAGCTAACGTGTGTTCTTTATCAGTATTCTTCATGTGCCTTAACTATTGACAATATGTACTATATAGCCTGTATATAATATACAGGATAATATAATCAATGTCAACTGCAAAAAGGCAACCCGACCTGAATTTGAGAGAGGATACTTTCACTGGCGATAGATCACGCATCTTAGCTAGGATCATCGCCAGAGTGTATTTAGCCAGGAACACGGCAGCCAATGCCAACAGTCAAAAAACCGGAGGGCACAGAAAGTAGCATCAGCCAACCTACACGAATCTCCCCAGGTGATGAGGAAGGAAATAGAGGCTTAGTTGGCAGCAGTAATGAAGACATACCTTGATCCGAAAGAAGTGGAGAAAATGGAGGCAGCGGCCACTAATCAGCGTGACCGGTTGCTAATCAGGTTGCTGTTCCACTTGGGCTGCCGGATCTCAGAGGCCCTTGGCATTACTGTTGATGATATCGATCTTGGGCGCGCCACTATTACCATTCAGCACCTCAAATACCGGATTGAACTCTCCTGCCCCATCTGTGATACCAGGATTGGTATGCGCCACACCTTCTGCCCACGGTGTGGCGTCCGCGTTGAGGAAGCAGTGAGAAAGGCCACTGAGCATCGGCGGGTCAGGACCCTGCCAATCGATGAGCATACTTTACAGTTGATCAGTGAATACCTTGCTGCCGGGGGGCCGGTCATCAAAAACGGCAGGTGGATACTCTTTGGGATCAATAGGCACCGCGGTTGGCAAGTTGTGCATAAATGCGCAGAGAGCGCGGGACTATCTCCTTTATTAAACCCGGATTCCGGCAGGACGCGTGGCGTTAGCCCGCATCGACTACGAGACGCGTTCGCTACCCACGCCGTCAAAATGGATGACTCAGGCGACGGGCTGCGGCTTCTTCAGGAACACCTTGGGCATCAGAGCATTGCAACTACCATGAGGTATCGTAAAGTCTCCGGCGAAGAGCACAGGAAGTGGTGTCGACGACTATGGGAGCAAAAGGAATCATGACTACACCAGTGAGACCCAAGCGAGGGGGATTTCTGAGGCCATTCGGGTGCGGCTGGTTCATCAGGGAATTCCTCTTGGGCAACCAACCCTATGGGGCTCCTGCTATCGATCCTCTTATTGGCGCTCCCCAAGCTGATATCTTCTATCACTATAAGACAGCCATCATCCGGGTCACTGCCGCCGATAGAGCCACGCGCCAGGAAGAAAAACAGGCACGGCGTGAGAAACGCTCCATCAACCCGGACAACATCGAGCTGTTGATTAGTAAATACCTTGCCCGGATTCCCTACAAGGGCCACGGATGCCGCTACCATAGCTTCGTAAGCTACTTTTCGACGCTGCGGCGGCTGGGTTGGGTGGAGCCATCGGGTAAAGAAGAGACATCAGCTTTTCAGGATAATTATCCCTCTGGTCAACCGAGGAGGTATTACCGTCTAACTCCGGCCGGCCAATCAGCCAGTGACACGGCTTGGGCAAACCCGCATCTTACCCTCTACGGTAGAGGCCATTATTCAGTCAAATGGAAGGGGGCATTTTATGGTCAATAAAGGCGGTCAATAAGGTCAAATACCGGTCGAGTGGTCAATTGAAATCATGACACTCATACTCTTGGTATTTTAAGTAGCACGACTAAGGAGAAAGAGTAAAGAGATGAAAAGTGTTAGCAGGGTAAAAAGAATGGAAGTAGCCAGCGAGTATCTGCTTGGTAAGAGCTACCGGGAAGTCGAGGGAGAGACCGGCGTGTCCCACGGCAGCATTGTCAACATCGTCAGGGAGCTTGAAGAAGGCCAGCTTAACATTGAAGGTATCAGCTCAGAGCAGGTGGAAGACCTCCGCAGGCTAGGTGCGGAACTGAAATCCAGCGGGCTCAAACCGTCACAGGCTATCCACGGTATCAGGTTCTATAGAAGACTGACAGAAATGGGAATAACTCCGGAAGACCTTGACTGCTGGTCTAATCTAGCCGGTGAAATACGTGGCACTGATTTCCAACCAAGAGATTTTGTTGCGACAGTAAAAAGACTTACTGATCTTGAGAAGAGCCAGGGGAAGACATTCGAGGAAATGTTTGACGAGTATCAAAGATGCCAAAGGGAAGCAGAAAAGCTCAGGGAAGAAGTCGGCTTTCTGACAGAGAGTAAGACAGCGCTATCCGAGGCGACGGAACAGATCCACAAAGAGTCGGAGGAGCTTATAAAGCAGAAGGATGCCCTGGCCAATCAGGTTGAAGAACAAAGCCGTAAACTAGCGGATGTGAGCTCAACCTTAGCCGAAGTCGCTAAGGAGAAAACCACTCTGCTTAAAGCAATTGATCGGCTGCAGAGATATCAACGGAAGATCTCCTCGGAGATCGGGGGAAGGGAGGAGGTGCTGAAGGACCTTAAAGAGACCGGTTTTGCTCAAGAGGACTTACTCAGGCTCAGGGATTTCCTGAAAAGAGTCCGTCACGGCGGTAGTGAGGGTCTTAATGAGGTCACCGAGGCATTCTTCTCGGCCCTGGCTTCATACAAGGAAATCATCGGTCTTACAAAGCAGCAGGAGCGGTTACTGCAAAAGATCAAGGAGCTTAGCAAGCAGAAGGATATGCTGGCCGGTTCAATAGACCAGCTGGAGGATAGGAAGGCTAGGCTACTCGGGGAAATTGACGAGAGCGTGGTTACTACTATACGAAAGATCGAGCAATCCGGTGAGGAAGCCGCCCTGCGACTGAGTCAGCAGGTAGAGGCACTGAGGAAGCCGCTAGAAGTTTTGCTTACTGACGTACTGGCTGCCGGCGAAGCGGTGGGGATGATGAATGACATTGTCAAAAAGGGTGAACTAAGCCAGAAGCAGTTTCGTAACTTTATTTCCGAAGTACAAGCGAGGATGAGAGGTAATACGGGTTGAACAATGGTTGGGAAGACACTGTTAAAAAAGTAAGCGGGGAACTATGCTACAACAGGACCAAGGCACTGAATACTGCTGGCGATTTTGACCTGTTATGCAGGCTGATGGAGGCCTTAAAGATCGATATCATATCGACTGGCCTTGAACGGCAGAGAAAATCCATGGCACGTAATAGAGGCATTACTTTAATAGATAGCAATAACCCGATCATCCAGACAAGCATGGCGATAGTAGGGATTGGTAGTGCTATTTGGGGAGGGTTTATTGGTAAGGATGTAGATTCCGCCTTTAACGCGGGAACAGCAGGTGTAGATGGGCTAATTCAGGGGCTTGGGGAAACCAAATGGTATGTATCTTTGACAAATAACTTAGTAATAGCTCCTCAGGATGCGATTAATCAGAACGGGATATGGGTGAGCTTGGAGCGCATCAATGCAGTTCTGGAGCAGCTAAAAAAGCGGGCCATAGCCGGAGAACAGTTGGGGGGCTTCAGTAATATCATAAACAGGCTGAAGCAGTCATTCAATAGGAAAGTAATGAAGCTATTACCACGTTGTGTAACTGAATAACGATAAGAAAAATGACCGATGAAATATTGCCCCGTTCGCGCCTGAGAACGCGTTCCCGAATAATGGCGAATAGGCGTAAGCAAAAATTGGTTGACACTGGATTTATAATTGTATGAGAGTAGTCTATAGGTGGACAGGACGAATAAATCAAGAGAGGTCGAGATTAATAAATGAAGGATAATAGTATTGCTATCTGGCAAAGTATCGCTGATGAAATGATCAATAATGACCTCGAAGAAGAGGCACTATACTACTTCAACAAAATACTGGAAATAGACCCTGTCAATCATGAGGCCGTAGAAAATAAGGCTTATGCCCTGCATATACTGGGGAAAGGTGAAGAAGCGATAGAATACGTTGATCAATATCTGGAACATAATCCTTTTGACGTTCATGTCTGGATTCTGAAGGGTGATTTATTAAGTGATCACTATTATGGTGAAGAGGCGGCACTGGAGTGTTATAACCAGGCACTTGCCATAGACGCTAAGAATCAAGAGGCGTGGGTGAAAAAGGCCTATGCTCTCAAAGAAAAGGGATCGTACGCCGAAGCAGCCGACTGTTTTATGACAGCCATCGAACTGTTCCAGGAGAAGGATATTTCCGAATATCCTATTGAATATCAGGAGTGCTTTCAAGGTTATTCTTGTGAGTTATGTGAAGAATTCAATAGTTGCCTGGAGCTAATGGACGATTAGTCATAAGATGTCACCGCAGACTAACAGACTATTACACGGTCTTACGACCATTTCCTAATTTATTAACTTGAAGTAGACAAAAGTAGATATGCGTAATAAGTCACTCATTCCGAATGAGAACCATGCGAAGGAGTGATGTGTTTATCACCAAGTTATTGTCGAGGACAGAAATATAGATATCGGAGCAGAAAACCTTGTACGATGCCTACCTTAGTATTGCAACAACTGGCCTCTCCTTATCACACAATTATGTAACCGTTGTCGGTGTGTATAAAGTCAGTGGTATTAGTATGAGTCTGGTTCAACTGGCAGGTAATAGGGTGACCGTTGGTAATCTTTTTGAAGCTCTTGATGGAGTAAGTAATTTCTATACTTATAACGGTGAACGGTTTGATATACCATTCATTCTCAATTCCGTAGGTATAGACCTGAGAAATATGGCTGACCATCATGACCTTATGTATGATTGCTGGAGATGTAACCTATGTGGCGACATTAAGGCAGTGGAGCGGCAACTTGGTATCCCCCGGCAGATGAGCGGCATTAACGGGTATGATGCAGTACTATTGTGGCATAGATATCTGGAATATGGGGATCAAGAATCTCTTGCTATGTTACTCGCGTATAACCGAGAGAATGTGGTAAACCTCAGGTATTTGAGAGATAGTCTGGCAATACTACCTGGATAACAAACAGTTATTAGCGTTGGCTGGATACACATTCCGATGAAAGGTGACCGCTTGAGTTAAACCCGCTGCACTACTCAGACAAGCGAGCTATTTCTACGCCCATTGGATTACTCGGCTTGACCAAGCTTCCTGGATCCCTTCTGCAAGTCCTGGTTGCTTAGGTTCTCTAATGTTAAGCAACCGATCTAAGGTCTTTGTGTCAAACTCCCGGAGGAAGTGACATTGCTTCCGGAAATCCAGTATGGTTTTTCTGGTACCTCCATAAATAACATGATCCAATAGTCTGGCATAGGGATCTAACTGTCCCCTAGTATGCTGGCAAACCTGCGTAAAAAAGGTTTCCATCTGCTTCTCACGATGTCGCGCAAATCGTTGGGACGAAGAGCCCCCCTGACGGTGGCGGGCATGTACCAGGCCTGTACCAACCTTGCTGGAAAGCAATTTCTCGCCCTGAAAAACGCCAATACCATACGCCCCGAGCCTTACAATTACCATAGCTAGAAGAAATTCATGATGCATAAGTAAATAAAGAGGTTCAATTTCACAGGTTTTGGAAACACTTTCTTCAGCCACAGGGAATGGGGGCATCACCAGATACCGGTGATGCGGTCCCCAAAAAAGTATTCCCCCCGTCCGGGATTCCGCAATTAAGTCAGACAGATCTTCAGGCGTTGTTTCCATATCCAGTATCTTTTCCATCATACCTTCTATGCTTGCTTTTGAAGACTTTGGCGGAACGTATAAAGAACCGACCTCTATAGAGTTGGTCTTTAATTTCTCCAGTAAATGTAATAATTTTGCCTTAGTTAAATTGTACCGTCTGATAGATGACATGCTTCCTCCTGACCATTAGTTTCCCGACACGAGCATAAGTCTGGCTAGCTATGGATGCCTACAATTTTACCATGTAGTGTTTTTCATAGTGCCGCCATCTGAATGCCAGGGTTATACGGTGGTAACTACGATGGGCGGAACTATTAAGGCTAATCCGGTCAACGCGATTATACCCGAAGCTTTATGAGCAAAGCTAATGGGATAATGAATGTTTGCCTGAGTATTTGGTAAGGCGGTCTTTTCATAATTAACTATCGTAAAAGAAAGAGCCCTTCGAGAAATCGAAGGGCTCTTTTAGTCTCTAAGAGTCGGGGCTAGGAAGAGTCAGGATTTAGGATGACTTCCTGCTCCGAACAATCAGGACAATGACCACCACTATCAGGGCAATGCCGATCGCAATCACAACATACATCCAGGTCGGGGTTACCTGCTGGACCGGCGGTATGTTGACTTCCGGTGGCGGTGTTGGCTGTACCGGCTCAGCTGGTTTCGGTTCGGGCGGTATGTACTCCTCGGCAGCGATGGCAAAGGTGCCGACATCGCTCTGGCTGAGCATGGTGCCGTCCTTCCAGGCAATTACCTGTCAGTAGTAGGTGGTCACGTAGTCCGGCGTACCCGAGCGTTTGTGGTAGCGCTAACGCTGGCATTGGTCAGGGCGATGTTGTGGATGTTGCCTTCCGACGGTGAGACAGCCATGTCCATCATCTGCATAGCCGCGCTAAAAGAGGGATACTCATCGGGTAGGCATAGGTGAAGTTAGCTCCGCCGTCCCCGGAGGCAACCACAAAGGGAATCGGGTTTGAAGGTACATCGCCGAAGTAGTAGCCGAATACTGCTACCCAATCTTAGTCATCGATTTCCTCATTAAAACCGATTACGGTTTACCCGTTGTGACTTCCCGCCCCTTCCTATTAACAGCACTTGCCATGGTTGAAGAATAATGTCCGCATAATATAGGGGGCTGGTTAAGGTAACAGCCTGTGAAGGTATGGAGTTATTCTCGTAGTCCGTGTTGCCGGTAGCTTCTCTCAATACTCTCAGCTATTACCACACCCTTTTCGGACGCTAGCTTGGACAGAAATAATTCTCTCTCTTCTATCGAAAGTTGATAGCATGTAATCATACCTTTCGTTTGTATCTCTCCAGCGCTAAGCATTTTGATAAAGGTTGCACCGGCGGCGCTTGTTTCGTACATAATGACATTTGTACCTGGAAGTCTCTCAGCTACGTCATGGAGAGGGATGAATACGTGAGATTTATGCTTCACATCTACGCCTGCCCTCGCGCCTGTAACCTCAACCACAGTAACCCACGCCGAGTCAGTTATTATGCCAGTCTTGATTTGGTTTTCGTATTCATCCCACGACGGAGTAATAGGTGGGGATATCGTATCAATGACATCTAGGGGGGCTACCTTAACACCTTTAATATCTATAGGTTTATCGCTTAAAAACCCCATCTGCCTGTACATTTCGATCCCAGGACCACTCTTCCCGAACTTGCAATCTAAATGTCTTAAGCCCTTACCTATGAAATGGGGGGCTGCTTCGACAGAGGGGAGAGCTATCAGGGAGACTTTACGCAGTCCCAAATTAGGGAATGGGTATTCTTCCTCTTCACCAAAGGGGACTATCTTACATTCCCCGTCATCATACACAATGGGTGACCACAACTGTGCCGCCCTTATGCCCATATCCCACCAGACAGAGGGAGGTGTCTGCGAAATTGTCTCGTAGAAATCTCTTTGGCGTATCTCATCCACGCGGTCAAGTTTATCTGCACTATTCATAGCCAAGATTTCAGCAGTTCCGGGAGACTTCCCAACACCTGTAATGGCGGTAAGACCTGCAAACTTCCATTTATCACTTTGCTCGAATAATTCCCAACGATGCATAGGCAAAGGAGGGAAATTATTGTTGAAACAATAGCAGAAGTCAAGGTAATGGGCTTCATTCTCAAAAGCAGCATCTAGAATGTTTGAATAAACTGGCTCAAAAGCTTGGCATGTGTTTACCACTATATCTACCCCTTTTGCTGCCTCTATTACCTCATGGGGTTTGGTAGCATCAACACATATGGTAGATACCTTCTTGCTGTTCAGCCTTTCGGAAAATCGCTTCAGATTCTCCGAATTTCTGCTAGCGCAGATTACATTGGTGACCACAGGCTCTTTGGCTAGGAGTCTAGTCATAGTCATTCCTTGTGGTCCTATTCCTACAATCAGTATTTTCATTCCCTATACACCTTCACTTCGATAACTCTCCAAATTACTTTAACAATTCACCACTGATACCCACTACTCAAAAAGATGAATATGTGCTGGTGGTTCCCTTCTCAATCGATTGTTTTGTCTGTAATTTACCCTTCGTAACCATAACCGTTCATTCCATTAGGAGTCATTATTGAGAAGCTTATAAGCAATGATATACCTAGCCTTACATTGTTGTCATCGGATAATACTTGTAATCTAGTTGTGGGAAAGATAAGTAATATTACTGAAATCAGTTAATAATATCTATGGATTAAGGTTTTATTCAGTCTACGATAGGGTGCAGGGTTAAACGGTAACTTCCTTGACACTTCTGCGAAAGTTAAGATATGAGTTGGTTCAGATAGATAGGTGACACTTATAATAGTGTTACTATGAAGATAATAAGCAGTACAGGACCTGGAGCATATCGCCTGGCGAGGCTTCAGGAGGGGCCATCAAAAAAGCCAGGCAAAGACTTAAATGGTTTGACTACTATAATTCACATGGTCGTAATGCCCGCCTCACTTGTCGCTATTTTGGCATCTCCCCACAGACCTTTTATCGCTGGAAAAGACGCTATAATCCCAGGCATATAGCCATTCTTTAGGACTGCTCTCACCGTCCTAGGCACTTAAGGCAACCCGGTTATTCAGGTGAGCTGATTGAGGCAGTGCTTGGATTAAGAGAGGAATACCCTCGCTGGGGTAAAGATAAGCTGGTGGTATTGCTGCGCTGTGAAGAATTTGCTTGCTCTGCTTCTACAGTGGGTAGGATATCACATAAGCTGAAAGAGCGCGGCATATTGAAAGAACCAATACCGAATCACATTTCAGCCAGGAAAAGGCAGAGGCAGCGCCCTTATGTGTTGAGAAAGCCCAAGGACTATCTGGCTGAGGAGCCGGGGGATATAGTGGAGGTGGATACACTGGATGTCAGGCCCCTGCCCGGGGTAATACTTAAGCACTTTACCGCCAGAGATATCATCTCAAGGTGGGACGTGCTGGAAGCTCACAGCCGGGCAACATCTAACATCGTATCAGGGTTTATAGATATCCTGTTAAAGCGAATGCCCTTCCCTGTCAAGGCTATTCAAGTAGATGGAGGCCCCGATTTTCAGGATACCTTTGAGGAGGAGTGTCAGAGGATAGGCATAAAACTCTTTGTTTTACCACCACGCTTACCTAGACTAAACAACGGCGTCGAACGGGCACATATAACTCACACCGAAGAATTCTATGAAGTGGCCGAAAGCTCATTCGACGTTGCCGAATTAAATAACGAACTACTAGAACGAGAGAGAATTCATCATGAAGTCCGGCCAAATCAAGCATTGGGTTACCTTACCCCTAGTTTTTGTAGAGCCACAGACATATTACCCAGAAAAGGAGGACAGGTGTCACTAATCATATTAACCAGCACAACGTATTGACAACACACATCAATATCATTATATTAATTGTACCTATTGTATGTAATGAATACCGAAAATATCAAACTTATTGTGGCTGCCACAGAATCGCTCTTTCTGGAAGCATTGGTAGTACTTATTCACAAGAGAAAGGGATTGCGGGTCATAGGTACGGCGCAGGATGGAGAAGGAGTCATCAAATTATGTAAGAACCAACATCCTTCTGTGCTTCTCCTCGAAGGTACTATGCCGAACACTGATATCGTTACGGTCGTAAAAGAAATAAAAAAGTTAAGTGTAGGAACTGCGGTCTTGGTAATAATGAAACATGGACATCCACAAATGGTAAACAGCTTTATTGAAGCTGGGATCAATGGGTTAGTGACAAGCAATATTTCCAGCAGCGAATTGGTAGATGTCATTCGACTAATACACACTGGACATATAGTCTTGAATGCTCAAGGTCAAAACATGTCAGAGGTCTCTGATAACACCAAACTCACTAATAGTTTGCATCCTCGTGAAAAAGAGGTGTTACGATTGGCTTCCGGTGGCATGAGCAACAAGCGAATAGCCGTTACTCTCAGTATTAGTGAACGCACAGTGGCAACACACTTTTTTAATATTTATCGGAAACTAGGAGTACGTACACGACTTGAAGCTGCGGTGATTGCCATAAAGGAAGGTTTGTATAATACAAACGAGTTAGCTGCCGATATCATTCCAAATGGCAATTAACTACAAGACTACTAATAGGCGTAAACTTGTACTGAATTAAATTTCAACCACGATGCAACAAACACTATAAAGTTTCAGGGAAGCTGGGTGTAACCTGTCAGTGATGTGCAATATCATGGCCAACATTGAAGAAATGGCTTTAACGGTATGAGGAATTCGGCATTCATAGCTTACTCAGTAAGAGCCGTAAATTTAAAATTCGCTAAACCGGAAGGTCTTTGAAGGCGCAGAATGGTAAATATTATACCTCTGCTTGGGAAATAACCTAGGCGTTCGGCGTATTAAGAATGAACTGTAACGCCGGTATCAAACATCCTTGTCCTTGGCCACCATACGTGATATTCTAGTCAGAAATAAGGGCAAGCCGTTGCGGTGACTCAAGCGTAAAAGGAAGCTCAAGCGATACTCTCGGCCTATTCCGAGCGAAAGGGGACAGCTAGATACTTGCAAGACCGCCCCTAGCGCATATAAGTATACAGCGATAGGTGACTGTACTCGCTATCAGGAAATGGAAATATATCCCGCTCGGAAAGCGGCTAATAGTATCCTATTTCTCAAGAAAGTGGGCGAAGAAACATGCTTCCCCACTCAAAGCATTCAGACTGACCGAGGTGGGGGAATGCTTTGCCTATAGTGTACAAGAATGGTTTGTAAAGTACCGTATTAAGTTCCGCCATATATGACTCAGACAGCCTCATCCAAACGGAAAGGTGTAGAGGGATCAGCAGACCGTCCTCAATTTTGGCGTCAGTAGATTTCTCTTAGGATCATCTCAGTGACAGCTTGGCAGAATAACAACACTAACTACAACCGGAATCAGGTTCATGACTCTCGTAGTAAAACCCCTACAGATAAGTCTGCTAAATTAAGACGGCAGCCCCCGCTTTGGGGAGAGGTGGAAATTGCTTGCGATTCCGATAAAGAATTCATCCGTATGCAAGATTAAGTCTAGACTAGTTCATAAATTACTTGTCGCTACTCATATCTACTACGAATCACAAGAGCTTAATACCCTCGATCTTTGTTTCCTGGAGTTCTATAACAAAGCCTGATCCCAGCTCAACGGTATGATAACGGCATCCATCCTGCTTCCCGCTTCTGATAACTTCGTAATTTAAATCTCTTAATTTCGCCGTAACCTTATCAAAATTATTTACAACATACCCTATAGCCCATAGCCCTTCGCCATGATTTTCGATGAATTTAGCAGTCGGTGAGTCTCCTGAAAGTGGTTGTTCAAGTTCTAATATCATCCCTCCTAGATTGGCAAAACCATGCATAAATTCGTACTGTTTCTTACCAAAAATCGCATCATCGCGACTTGGATCCGGGTATTTGCGGATATTCCACGATCCAATGTTTAGTTTATGCGACAGTTCATCGGCACTTTTATAGATGTCTTTAACAACTAGAACCATAAAATGCGCAGTATGTGGCAAATCAATAATTGTTGTAAATCCGCGTTCTACCTTTCCCATATTAAAACCACCCCCACTATGATGAGACTTATTTTCATCCTACAAAATTTACCCCCTATAACCCTTAATTCTTCACTCCATAATAATATCATAAACTGAACAAGGTCTTAATCTATAGATATTATTAACTAATTTCAGTAATTTTACTTATCGTTCCCGCGACTAGATTACAAGTATTTTCTGATGACAACAATATAGGCTAGGTATATCATTAGTATAACAACGCTATTGACTGAGGGGGATCTCTGGTAGTTTGTGTTATGGAACTGTAATCCAGATTGATCTTCAAGGAGGTGGTATCTGTAAATAAAATTTCTAAAATTAATTTAAAGAGTATTAGGTCATTAAAATTATGTGAATGTGTCCATTAAGATTGAGGGGGTGTTTCTAAATGAAACCGATTTTGGTAGTTATGTTGGTTGTGGTAGTTGGGGTGTCTTCCTTGTTTGTTTCTTGCGTCCCTACGGCTCCAGCGCAACCTGCACAAGAAGAACCGATAAAGATCGGAGGGCTTTACTCACTAACAGATTTTTTGGCAGCCCTGGGTGTAGATTCACATAGAGCTACGGAGGTCTGCCTAGAACAACACAACTACGAAGTTCTGGGAAGACCGATAGAGTTTATTGCAGAAGATATAGCTTCCTCGCCTTCCGTGTGTTTGGATAAGACCAGAAAGCTTGTTGAGACAGATGGAGTCAGCATAATCGCTGGACCTATTCTTACTTCTGGTGCAGATGCGATCGGCCCATATCTTGAACAAGCAAGGGTACCCTATTTACTTAATTCGTGCATAACCGACGAAGAAGCGCTTAGCGGTTGGCCGGTTTGGGGTCATGCCGGAACACTGAATCAGAGGTGCTACACTATGGGTCAATTTGCCTATGATGAACTGGGCTACAGAAAGATTTCGACCCTAGTCGTAGATTACCTCGCAGGCCATCTATACATGGAAGGTTTTATGAAAGGGTTCACGGATCGGGGAGGACAGATTGTTCAGGAACAGTCTTTCCCTTTCGACACACTTGACTTCACTCCTTATATAGTCAATCTACAGGATGCCGATGCTTTGGCTGTGGTAGTAGTTGGTCCGGTAATACAAGCATTCAGACAGTTCAGAGAGCAAGGTGTCTGGGAAAAGATGCCTATAATATGCGCAACCGATACGGGTTTGTTTGATGAAGTTTCCTTGCTTGAGGTTGGGCAGGAATCGATAGACACTGTTGGTGAATCGCATTATCACTTCTCTAGCACTTCGCCAGGGAATAAAGAGTTCAGTGATATTTACGAGTCTAAGTATGGTGTACCGCCTTCTTCATATGGCGGAATGGGGTATATTACAATGCAGATCATACTGGATGCAATAGAAAGATCAGGGGGAGACCTGTCTTTTGAAGCGCTTTCGAAAGCCATCTCTGAGACTGATCTAGAGACTATTCGAGGTAGAATCAGTTTCAGCCCTGAAGGAATCGGGAATACTGATACTCAGATCATGGAGATCGTTGGTCCCACCACCGTAGAGACCATTGCCGTATATGCAAGCAAGGCTGTGAGAGTCGGTGATGGCTTTGAGGTAACTGTGGAACGCATACAGTGAATTCGCGTTGCTGGTACAGGAGTACTGTAAAGCTATTCCTGTACCAGCAAAACAGAGCCATGTTAGCCTAACGTTCAGTCCTTCTGGTCCTCTTGTTACGAGTAAGGATGTGTGAGGCATTAGTTGTGGGTGCTTTTTTAACTAGTCTTTTAAGTGGAGTATCACTTGGGATGATATTCTTTCTTATAGCTATAGGATTATCGTTAGTCATTGGTCTCATGGGAATCATTAACCTTTCCCACGGATCGCTCGTCATGTTAGGGGGATACCTAGGAATCTTTGTGGCTAAGTCAACGGGCGAAATTGGGCTTGGTATATTAGCTGCTATCGGCGCATCAGGTTTGGTTGGTTTAGGAATCCATCGAGGTTTCCTTCGTGGATTATATCGAAAAGACCTCGAGCAAATATTGGTGACATTCGGTTTCGTCTACATAATAACTAACCTACATTTATGGATCTATGGGCCACGTCCTAAGGCACCTTTTGTTCCGGCAGTTTGGGGTAGTTCTTTTGCTATTGGCGATTTTCAATTGCCTATTCATCGCCTGGCAGTAATCGCTATTGGATTGGGAATATACTTCGGGTTGTGGTGGCTCTTTGAAAAAACGAAACTAGGTGCAACTATACGAGCCGGAATGGATGATAAGGAGATGACGTCTGGCTTAGGTATTAATCTTACACCAGTTACCATCCGTGTCTTCTTCATAGGAACTGCCTTGGCTGGTTTAGCCGGTGTAATCGGGGCGCTTTCACTAGGTGGAATGAGTCTTGAGGCTGGGCCTACTATGTTAATGGTAGCATTGTCCGTTACTATAGTTGGTGGTGTAGGTTCCATAAAAGGCGCACTGGTGGGTGCCCTAGTGATAGGTATTGCGACTGCTTTAACCACAACCTATTTCCCATTCTTAGCTATGTTCATTATGTATATAGCCATGATTGTTGTACTCGTGATTAAGCCTTCCGGACTATTAGGGACAAAATAATTATGAGGCGTGGAGAATTCGATTTCTTATGAGTATCAAAAATCTGCGTAGTCTTGCCCCTTTCCTAATCATCGGATTATTTCTGATAGTGGCACCCTCTTTTCTAGGTGCCGGGGCTGTGGGCCTTATTACCAAGATTTTAATATTTACTCTTTTGACCATGGGTTTAGATCTAGTATTTGGATACACAAATCTCTGGTCTTTTGCCCACGCTGGGTTATTTGGAGTCGGAGCATATAGTACCGGAATACTGATCAAACATTATGGCATTACTTCATTTTGGGTATCAGCCCCACTCGGAGTCTTGCTAACAGTAATTTGTTCCGCTATCTTCTGTGCAATAGCTCTGCGTGGAAGACTTATCTACTTTCTTCTTATTACCCTTGCACTAGGTCAAATAATATACTCAGTTGCTATGAAGTGGAATGCAGTTACTGGCGGCGTTAATGGTTTGGCAGGTATATCATATCCTGAAATGGGGGTGTTTTTTCACTTTACACCCATTAGCTATTATTACTTCACCTTAACGGTTGTGGCTATATTAGCCTATCTACTTTATCGAATCGTGAAATCTCCTTTCGGCGTGAGCCTACAGGGGATTAAGGGCAACGAAGTTCGAATGCGGATATTAGGCTACAATACCTGGTTGCTGCAATTTGCTGCGTTTCTTATCAGTGGGATGTATGCAGGTATAGCCGGAGTTCTGTACATACACTATAACGGTCTTATTGCTCCTTCTGACGTGGGTTTTCAGGCCTCTGGGTTGTTAATGCTTATGATAATAATTGGCGGTACTGGTACCCTCTGGGGGGCAGCTATTGGTAGTACTATATTCATGTTGATGCAATACTACGTAAGTTTAATCACACCAGAGCGTTGGCCTTTTATAATAGGAATTGTATTCATTGCCGTTGTTATGTTTTCTACAGGCGGCATTTTACCAACTATACGTAGACATTGGGGCGAGGTACAAAAACCATGGCAATCTTAGAAGTCGATTGTCTGACGCAAAGCTTTGGTGGTTTGAGGGTTTTGGATAGTATATCCTTTAAAGTTGGGAATGACGAGAGAGTTGCGCTTATTGGTCCTAATGGGGCAGGTAAATCCACTCTCGTCAACATACTAACTGGCGTACTACCATGCCAAGGTGGCCGAATACATTTCTTAGGTACCGATGTAACTAAGATGAGTCCTAACAAGCGCACTTCTTTAGGTCTCTCTCGCTCTTTCCAAATCAATACTCTTTTTAATGACTTGAGCCTACTCACTAATGTTCTACTTGCAGTACGGGGTAAAGGGAGAGGCCATTTCCATATGTTTCGTTCATTAATGTCTTATGAGCGCGATATCGACGCAGCTAAAAAATTGCTACAGTTGGTTGGATTGTGGGACAGAAAAGACGATTTGATTAGTGCTCTCTCCCACGGAGAACAACGTCAGGTTGAAATCCTACTAGCTCTAGCTTCTAGGCCGAGGATGTTGATATTGGATGAACCGACTGCTGGCTTGTCATCTGCGGAAACCAAGGCCTTCTTAGAATTCATGGGCCTTCTAGTTAAGGATATGACACTGTTATTCGCTGCACACGACATGGATGTAGTCTTTTCTCTAGCTGACCGGGTCATAGTACTATACTATGGTGGTATTATTGCTGAAGGCACACCGGACGAAATACAGAGTAATCCCAAGGTCATCGAAATATACCTAGGAATGCGTGGCAAAAATGCTTAGAATAGTCGATGTGCATACTTTCTATGGAGAAAGCCATATCCTACATGGTATCTCTCTGGAGATCAATCCTGGTTCAGTAACAGCTATCTTGGGTCGCAATGGAATGGGAAAGACAACTCTTATGCGATCGATAATTGGCTTCACCCCGGTTCGTTATGGTGAAATCTGGTTTAAGGAAAAAGAAATATCGAGGCTCCCATCATATAAGATTGCTCAAATGGGCCTAGGTTTGGTACCACAGGGAAGGCGGATCTTCCCATCTCTAAGTGTCAAGGAAAACCTCACCGTAGGGCAGAAACCGATGATGAGCAGTCATAGTTGGTCATTGGAAAGGGTTTATTCGTCCTTCCCAATTCTAGAAGAGCGTGCGAATGTCAGAGGTACCCTACTAAGTGGTGGAGAGCAGCAGATGTTATGCATCGCCAGAGCCTTGCTTACTAATCCGGAATTTCTGCTGATGGATGAACCATCGGAAGGTCTCTCCCCACTGTTTGTAATGAGGGTGGGTGAAATCATTTCTGAGTTGAAGAAAGAGGGGCTATCAATACTGTTGGCCGAGCAGAACTTGTCCCTTGCCGTAGAAGTTAGTGATTACGTTTGTATAATAAGCAAAGGGGAATTAGTCTATAAATCAACTCCTCAAGACTTATTGAGTAATGAGGAAATTATGCTCAAGCATCTTGCTATTAAGACCTGAATTCCTCTGCATCTTAGATAAACGAAGACTGGCGACAGTTCGTAGCCCGAAGGGTGGTGAAAAGATTAGCATATTGATTTTGATAAGCTGGTTGTTGGTTAGGCAGCAGTTACGGAGTCCACGATGGAATAGGGCGTTATTGCTGTATTAGGTGTGAAAAAGTATTCAGAGATAAAAGATGGAATATTTCCACGAGACGGGAGGATTTATTAGGGCAGTGAGTTTGGTAATGTGGGCACGTTCTGCCAGTGTCCCTTCCTATGACAACTTTAGGTAACCGTAAGTTGATTAGGAGCATGATCCAGATAATGCAGTTAGATTTGGTTAAATGGAAGGCTTACCCAAATGGCTATGGGATGATGAATGAATATAGACATAAAGATGCCATAGCGTCGAGGTATTTTAATATTCTCACGGGAACCGATAATAGTTGCCCGATGGCCGTTGTTTCTAAAAGCGTGATAGATTCCCCTGTTACCGTGAATTTCAAAAGATCAGGCAAGGCGGGATAGCTAATTCTGGATTATGTGGTTAGAGTTACTTGAAGAACATGGATAATCAATATGGAGGGTGAAGGTTGAGAGATATTAATGATATAGAAGAAATGCGAAGGAAAATATTTAAGCATATGTTCGTGCAATACAGATCAGCTGCTTGGTTACGTGAACCTGGCCATCTTAAAATTTTTGAGAAAGGCGAGGGAGTTCGCATTACTGATGTAACAGGTAAAACGTATATTGATGGTGCGGCTGGTTGGCAGTACGGACTTGTGGGCCATGGAAGGATGGAAATTGGTGATGCTATACACAAACAGATTGGTGAGCTAGCTATTCTTGCCGGGGAATTTGTTAACATTCCTTCTCTGAATTTAGCCGAGAAGTTGGCTACAATTACGCCAGGAAACCTGACGAAGGTATCATTTTGTAGTTCCGGGTCTGAAGCGGTAGAGACAGGAATGAAGATAGCGAGACAGTATCATGTACTCAATGGTGAGCCAAGACGACATAAGGTCATAACTAGAAGGGGTTCATATCACGGAGCAACATGGGGTTGTATGAGCGTCACGGGAGTCTATAGGAACGTGTTTTCGTACTTTGAGCCCATGGTTCCGATGGCAATAAGAGTAGCTCATCCGTATTGCTACCGTTGCTCTTACGGACTGCGATATCCCCATTGCGATCTCCAGTGTGCTAGAGAAATAGAGCGCGTTATTGTTAACGAGTCTCCAGACAATATATCTGCGGTGCTTGGCGAACCAATTTCACACTCATGTTATGTCGCAGTTCCTCCGCCTGAATACTGGCCTATGGTGCGCTCCATTTGCGATAAGTATGGAGTGCTTCTTGTTAATGACTGTGTTCTTACTGGCTTTGGACGTACTGGTAAGTGGTTTGCTTGCGAGCACTGGGACTACGTTCCTGACGTAATATGTTTCGCTAAGGGTATCACTAGCGGCTATACGCCTGCCGGAGGAGCAATAACAACCTCTGAGATAGCTGAAAAAGTCGAGAGCGGTCCTCACATTGGTCTCGTTAATATAAACACATGGGGTGGAAATGCTCCTTCGGCCGCAGGAGCTCTTGCGAATATCGCTATTCTGGAACGTGAGCAACTGATAGAGAACTCAGCTAAGATGGGGGAATATTTACTGGAGGGACTTAGAGATCGACTTCTAAAGTATCCGATAGTCGGTGACGTTCGGGGAATGGGGTTGATGGTTGGTATTGAGACGGTAGCAGATAGAAAAACCAAGGCATTTTTCGAACCAGAAGTGAAAATTGTTGACAGAACTTTTAAGAAATTGGAAGATAATGGCTTGTTATGCCGGGAGTTTGAATCAACTATTCTTTTAACACCACCATTGTGTATTTCTAAAAGCGATATTGACGAGATAATTACCATATTGGATAAGATCATTGCTGAACTAGCCTTAGATCTCGGCTATTAGGGGAACAAATCACTCGCTATACTGGCAAAAACTAGAATAGATCGCGATGTAAAAGAATGAGGGTGTACTAATGACTTCATGAAACAGCGTGATCTTAAAGCATTAGAAAACTTGTCTGCCGATAAATGGAACGTAACTAGGTTACGCACATTTTAATCACTATAAATGAATAGGGAAGGAGCAGAGATGCAACTAAATGAACTAGAAAACGAATTTGCGTTGGTAGGTTCTACACTTATTGATGGCTCTGGTGCTGAAGTCAAACAAGATGCTGTAGTGGCTGTTAAAGATGGAGTCATTAAACATGTAGGTGGTAGGGATTCAGTACAACTAGACCAGGGCGTACAGCAGGTTGATGTATCGGGGAAATTCATTATGCCCGGTTTGATCAATTGCCATGTTCATTTCTTGGGTTGTGTCAGTGAATACTATGTAGAGTGGATGACCGAGCCTAATGAAATACAAGCTATAAGAACCGTGAATGAGGCGCGTAAGATGTTAGAGTGGGGATTCACTACTGTGAGAGACTGTGGTTCGAGGTATTCACTTGCCCTTAAAAGAGCAATTGATGAAGGTTCTGCAATTGGCCCAAGAATTGTCTCGTCAGGACTCGGCATTTCTAGGACCGGTGGACATGGAGACTTACCTAGAAACATCTGGGCCCTAGATGATGAGTTTATTGATCATGTGCATCCTTGGGCTCTCCGGGCTAACGGGACAGATGATATACGTAAGAAAGTTCGCAGGCTTATTAGTCAGGGAGTCGACATGATAAAATTCTGGGCAACTGGCGGTGGCTACTGGGAAAAAGACAATTACAAACACCTTCATTTTACCCTCGATGAAATGCAAGTGATTTGTGATGAGGCTCACGAACTGGATTTAAGGGTAGGAGTACATAGTAAAAATTTTAGGTCACACAAGAGAGTAATAGAAGCCGGGGTGGATGTGATCGACCACTTCTACTTTTGCGAAGGTGAAGAGGTTGACGATGAGATAATAGAAAAGATGCTTGATAATAATATTGCTTTCGTACCGATGTGCTCTATATATCTTGTTGAAATAGAAAAGGGTGTTGGAGAGTGGGCAGTGCCTAAAATCCCTGAGAATAATATCAGAAGTTGGCAAAGAGCATATAGGAATGGCGTCAAGCTCGCGATGGGCACAGATTCCTTCACAGAGGGTATTACACCAAGAGGGAGTTATGATATAAAGGAGCTCAAGCGAATGGTGGACATTCTGGGTTTGACTCCGATGGAGTCCATCGTTGCTTCAACGAAAGTAGCAGCTGAGGCTTGTGGAATACAAGATAGTGTGGGAACAATTGAAAAGGGGAAGCTGGCAGATCTGCTTATCCTTAGAGAAAATCCCATTGATAATATAGGTAGTCTCGAAAAGATGGACAATATCCTAAATGTAGTAAAGGGTGGCAAGTTGGTAAGATAGGAGTAGTAGAGTTCTGGTGATACCTGTTTTGGGTCGTAGCCAGGTCTAATCGCGGACTATTTGCGAAACATATTCAGTCGGCGGCAATTGGCAGAGAGAACATTGTTACTTCAGCCTGTTTTTCATTTGTAGATTGGTCCTATAAATAGCAGAGGAATTTGCACAAAAAGAGGATATAGATATGACAAAGTACCTTATATTAGCATATACTGACGCCCCAGATCCTTTGCGTGAGAACGAATACAATGAATGGTACGACAATATCCATCTACCCGATGTGTTGGAGACTCCAGGTGTTATTAACGGCACACGCTATGTTTGTACTACCCCAAACACGGGGCCAGGCAAATTCCTAGCACTCTACGACGTAGAAAGCGATAACATCAACGGAGTAATGGAAGAAATGCGTGTAATCATGGACAGAAAGAGAAAGGAAGGACGTCTCAGAGAGGGAGTAGACTTAGTTACGATATTAGTAGCTACTTACAAGAGGATAAGCTCTCTCCAAACTAAGGTGGGCGATAATCCTTAATACTGGGATGGTTGCCGTGAATAGGCCATTCTACTATCGAAAGGTGGCCTAGGTGGAATAAGGGATCTTGTGGGAAAACCAGGCATTGCAGTGGGGCGTGTTCTTAGAAGATTCGGATAAAACTCTTGCAGATTATTTGCGCTCTGAGACTCGCTGGATTTGTCAGGGTCGTTACCTGTGTCTCCATAGGTCTATCTGTAAAGGGTCTATGGCGTGATTTGTTAGAGTATGTTATACATAGAAAATCCGAAGGCTATCACTGGTATCATTCGTGTATTCTATCTTAAATCAGCGTTGCAAGACATCATACGGCATTACTGTGAATACTAATATAACAACTCATGTGCCACAAGCATCGCGGAAGCTAATTACAATCATAGGAGGTTATATTTAAATGGGTAGACTAGATGCCAAGGTAGCAATAATAACTGGGGCTGGTTGTGGACAGGGACGGGCGGCAGCCATGCTTTTTGCGAAAGAAGGGGCAAAGATTGTTATTGCGGAGGTAGAAGCTGAAGCAGGGGAACAGACAAGGAGATTGATCAAAAATGCTGGCGGTGAAGCTATATTCGTTAAGACTGATGTCTCCAAAAGAGAAGACATTAAGAACATGGTCAATCTGACTATTGAAACCTATGGCCGGCTAGACATTCTCTACAATAACGCTGGCATCTCTGGCGAAAGTAGTTCTATAGTAGATTGCACAGAGGAAAACTGGGACAAGATTATGTCTGTTAATCTCAAGGGTGTTTGGCTCACGATGAAATACGCTATTCCCGAAATCTTAAAAATAGGGGGAGGGGCAATTATCAACACCGGATCTGTAGCTGCACATAAGGGTGTGGTGAATATGCCTGCCTATTGCGCTTCTAAGGGTGGAGTAGATGCATTAACCAGAGCCGCAGCGGTAGAATATAGTGGCCAGAACATTCGAATTAACTCAATTGACCCTGGGCCTATCAAGACACGCATGCTATTGTCTACCTCTCCGGAAAAGGAACAACGGTTTCTAGATTTAGTACCTCAGGGCAGATATGGCGAACCAGAGGAGATATCTCAGGCGGCTTTATTTTTAGCTTCTGATGAGTGTCCCTATATGACTGGCCAAACGCTAATCATTGATGGAGGTCTTTCGATTGAAAGCTTTCAAAAGGCTTAAAGATCTATCTCGGAGGCTGATATCTGATATGTATTTATTATGAGTTTACATTAACTTTCATGGAATTTAGGTATAATCTGTCAGTGACGTAGAATATCCGTGCCAAAATTGAGTAAATGGCTTCAGTGCTATGAAGGAATTGTAGTTCATGGCTTAATCAGTAAGATCCGGAAGGTCTTTGAAGAGCAAGGCAAATGGAAAAGCTATCGCAATATCTTAAATGGATAGAGATAGACATAGATGCTCTGGTTCAGAATATTCAGGCTCTACGAAGCCAACTAAGACAGGGCGTGAAGTTTATGGCCGTAGTCAAGAAAAATGCCTATGGGCACGGTGCTCCGGAAGTATGTCAGCATGCGCTGGAAGCAGGCGTAGATTCCCTGGCTGTATATTCTTTAGAAGAAGCGCTAGAACTCCGCGAAGCCGGTATTGATGCTCCTGTACTAATACTCGGTCCTGTATCGTCAAGCGCAGCAGATATTGTAGTTAGACAACGATTGATTGCCACAGTGATCGAGAGGGAACTAGCTCATGCTCTTTCTAAGGCTGCTAAGGAACAGAAAATTGTGGCGGAGGTACATGTAATAATTGATACCGGCATTAATCGCTTTGGAGTATCCTTAGAGGAAGCTCCTCAATTTCTCAGCTATCTTGGAGAACTTACTAACCTTAACGTGGCAGGTTTGTATACACACTTCTCTTCTGCGGATGAAACTGACCACACACCAACCAGGATACAGTTGGAGAAGTTTCTCGATCTGGCCAGGCGCTTCCCGCATATCACTACTCTGCATGCTGCTAACAGTGCGGCTACTCTCCAATTTCCAGAAACTCACTTAAATATGGTTCGAGTAGGTATATCAATTTATGGTTTCTACCCTTCTAATGCGGTTAGAAAGTCTGTGTCCTTAAGACCGGTGCTCAGTCTTAAGACAAGGGTTATACGGCTTTATTCAATAAAGGAAGGGGAAGGGCTAAGCTATGGTTTGACTTGGGTTGCTCCCCGAGATTCCTTAATTGCTCTAATACCTTTTGGGTATGGTGACGGTTTACCTAGGTTACTTTCTAACAAAGGAGAGGTACTTATAGGAGGTAGACGTGCTCCCATACGTGGTGTCGTCTGTATGGACCAATCCATTATCGATGTGACGGGCATACCAGACGTAAGGGTAGGTGATGAAGTTACTATAATCGGCCGACAGGGTAGTGAAGAGATAACTGCCGGTGATATAGCCGAACTAACCGGTACTATACATCATGAAGTGGTGACCAGGTTATCTGGGGTGCTTCCCAGACTTTATTTGCGTACTAGTCAACCAGAAACTTGTCGCGCTGTATGATCTTATAGAAAGGAGTATTATCATGATGTTAAAAGGAGGCTACTGGGGTAAAATCCTATTCGTAGATTTGTCTCGTGGTGAAACAAGCACTGGTGTGTTTGATAATAGCTTCGCTAGAAAATACCTGGGAGGAGTCGGCCTAGCGTCTAGGATAATCTACGGAAAGGTAACCAAGAACACCAATCCGCTCGGACCGGGTAACGTGCTTGTGTTTGCCGTTGGGCCGTATCAAGCAGCGAATGTTGCTGGGTCTGGAAAGTGCAGTGCTTCAGCTAAGTCGCCACTAACGGGGT
>JAQUQE010000008.1 GCA_028716225.1 Dehalococcoidales bacterium
AACAACTACTACAGTGGATACTCTATCATCGAGACATCAGACGGCGGTTGCGTAATAACTGGTGACATACTCTACTCAGGAAGGCCAGACTGGGACTTGTGGGTTACTAAGCTGATGCCACCAGCCGGTTAACGATTTGCCCTGCCCACAATAGTCAATTTACTTTCGAATCATCTAATAATTAGCATTTCATACAAGCGCCACAATACAAAATTTTGCATTTTCTTCACAAGGCTGGGTAAAAGTCTAGGTTTGAAAGGTTAAGCTGGTTAGCTAGAAATAGTATATATGTATTTTGCCTAACCCCTTTAACCCGTCTAACCCAAAAATAATTCCAAAGCGCTAGTATACAAAATACGCGTATTCTCAGCACATTGGTGGATTTTGCTACTTTCATTGTGCGGAATTGCATTACAGCGTAAGTTTGCATGATTATAGAAAATTATATAGCATTCATAACACTGGCATAGTATTGTCTATGGAGGGGAATTATGGAGGTTTCTCTTAAAGCAAAAATGATTGAATTGATGAAACAAGACCGCAAAAGGGAATATCTTAACCTATGTATTCAAGACTATGCACAAGCTGTGTCCATCATCCAGGGACTATATCCAGAATTGTATCGGTCAAAGGATCCTTTTGATAGTCTGTACGATAAGGCTATGGAAAAGAAAAAGCAAGGGAATACAGATGATGAAATTCGAATACTAGAGACCGCGGTTGCTGATAATTCTAGAATGCCATATTGCTACGAACGATTGGCAATATTGTATTCCAAAGCTAAAGATTATAAGCAAGCATATGAAGTTTGTATAAAGTGGTTCAATTCTGATTTTTGGAAAATTCCTAATTCATCCACTACTAGTCTGCGTCTGCTCGATCGTCTGGAGAAACTGAAAGCTAAGATATAAATGCTAGACTTCCAGTTCTAGACTGGGCAAGTTAGCAGTAGTAACTAGCCAATATTACAGTATTTGGGGAAAGTAGTAGCGAATTTCCCAGCCATTTCTACCATCCATTTGTAAGCTTCTCTCCATTCCCCTCGTGATTTTAGCTTTATATTATTGTTTCGTATATGAGCACCTGAAGCTTTGGCTTTAGGATTTTCCTGCCATGCTAATTTAAGGTCTAGTTCTTCTTCAATTGCTGACCTATTTTGAAATACACTATGGTACAAGTCTTTGTTATTCGGTATGTAAAATTCGCATCGTATAAAGTTCTGCCCAAAGGATACGGTTAATGATAAATATGCTTGCGTACTAGGGATATCCTTCAATGTTATATCATACCAATGCTGAGGTTGTGGCTTTTTACTTCGTAAATTAACATGATTGTTCTGAAGATAGGCATTAAAATCGGTCCAGAATTCTAATTGAAGCTTATTGGTTTCAGTTAATTCATTAATGCCAAATTCCTTAACCGTTTTTGACCAGTTATTTGGGGAGCATATTATCTGAAACTTTGGGGCAGGTCGAGAGTCCCCAATTTTCCAAACCTCCATCTTCACAAGGAAGATATTTACACTATTGTCCGTTTTTTCATTAAGCCAATCAATTGCCTTGCGATGCTCCTCTCTTACATCACTACATATCCAAACTAATATGCCTGCATCATAACCAGAACCGTAAGTAAATAACTTGCCAAAATGGTCGTGGTCTGTTTGTCCTAACTGGTTTTCAATAATAACCATCCGTTCCGTCTTGTCTTCTTTTGCTAGGATATCTGCTGAGAACCTGCCCACATTCGCTTCAATACGCTCTAGCTGCATACTTATGCCGATTTCGGTAGCGAGTATAGATAAATTTTCTTCTTTGCTCAACCAGTGGGTAAAGTCAGTGGCTTCGCGTTTCCAGATCTCACGTAAATTGACCTTTTCTAATTTACCAAGCTGCATTTCCATGGCCATATAAACCTCCGTTGCATCCTATTTACCTTTTAAGTTAAATAAGTAATGCTAAACGTAACTATCAAACTTGGCGCGAATATGTTTCGCTTTAAGTAAATCTCGGAATTCATCGAAAGCGCAAATATTACCGCCGTAGATCTGTTTGAGGAGTTCTAAAACTGCGTCGCCTTTGTTGAGGGGTAAGGATGTTATACATATCCCAATTTGATCACAGTGTTCGCTAAGTGCTTTGAGAACTTCTTCTTGATATTTCGGCTTTACCACTAGCCAATATTCATAGTCATCATCGCCCCAGACTTTGCGAGGGAGTTCGCCGACATCTTGTCCGGAAATGATCAGGTTACCACTGTAATCGATTGTGGCTTCGATGTGGATAGTTGTCCCCTTTTCCCTTTTTGAATAGAGTTCCATAGGCTACATATTGGGTTTTGCTATTAGCCTTTAGCAGTTTTACATTCTAGTGCAAGTATGCAACATGATATTTCAATAAGAGTTCTTAAAATATATGCTAGTAATCATACCTTTCTTTAACGTATTTACTCCACTCTCTAATGTAGGTACTACGGCTGCGTGATATCCACGAAACAAAGTCCTGATGTGTGAATGAGTGAAATCTTACCTTAGAATTATCGTTGAACAGCTTGGGCCAATCGGTCGTGAAATCGCTCCTCCCCAAATCACTCAGACATTGAACCAGCTCAGTATTCCTTTCATCAAATGTAACTCCAGAGTATACATATTCAAACAATCCCGATTCAGCAATACCCTGAGCTAACGCCTGTTGGCGCAGTAGCTGATAGCCGTCTCTGAATGCGGGACAATATGGTAGACTTCGCCAAGCGTCTTTTTCAATGGAGTCAGCGAGTATTGACCAGTATTTTCGGCCCCAGGCTATCTGATGACAATAGCCACTGGGGTTGTCGACTAATCCTTTAACATTTCTGCAACGCGTAGAATCTGGGTTAGGCTTCAATCCCTGTTGTAGGTGCTCCTTACTGATGGTCTTCTTAGCTGCCGAACAACCATAGAAGTGGTGTTCAGTATACTTGTTCTCGATAAGATAGATTCCAGATGAGCCGTCTACGCAGCTGAAAAGTATAGCTATGTCGGGTGATGTCTGACCGCTACCACGCTTACCGCGCTCATTTAGAAGATGCTTGGGCGCTAGTCTACCCGGGGCTGCATATTCTAGTTCAACAGCGTCGATAGTTGATATATCAAGATTAAGTTCCCTTTTAAGGAAACTTCTTAACATATATCTCATGTGTGGGTCGTATCGGAAAGGGAAGAAGAGGTTAGCACATTGGACCCATGAGCTTTTGAGATTGTGCTTTCCTTCATTAGCCTGTACTTCGTCAGAGACTAAATAGTCGTCTAATGAGTCTCGTACAGGTTCCCAGATTCCAAGAAGCCACTGGTTGGCTGGTAGAATATAGTCTTTCTCCACGCCATTTTGTGTTCCGTTTTGCCCTATAAGTACCTCTTTATTTTCACGCCAGTTAGTCTGATGAATACCAGCCGTGTTGCTCCAGGATAGTCCTCTTGCCATAATACCTCCGATACTATAGATAGATTTAGATACATCTTGTTATACATTGGCGTTGTTTAATAGCAGTATGTTCTCCAGTATTCGGCAATCATTCATACATCAATATCATGAACCCCAATCCATCTTTCCCACCAATTTCCCTTTTCCGCATCTAGGACAAACGATTTCTTCATTTTCCAGCGGCTTAAGTATCAAATCTGTGTTACCGCAAATAGGACACTTAACTGCGTCCTCTTGATTGTACTTATCCGTCGACTCGCATCTGCCAAGCCACATATCTATTTTATTGAAAGTAGGTTTTTTATACTCATCCAGAACGAGGTCGAATACCTTGTCGCATTTAGGGCAGTATAGATTTCCGAAGAGACCTTGAATACCACTTTGCCTTGCCTCTTCAGAATTTGGGCTTGGGTGTCCGAAAAACTTGCGATTACCTTCGCTATCGCGGTAAAACTCCCAAGGGCCCGAGGTGGAGACGGAGTACCCGCATTTATTGCATTTGTGAGTGTATTTGGCTCCCATCTGTTATCCCCCTCCGTTGTTTAATAGCAGTATGTTCTCTAGGATTCTGCAATCGTTACATCCCGGGCATCCGTCTGGAGGACTGTCCATATCGTGGATTTCCCTCACTCTGGCTAATAGCGGGTAGATGGACGGCAGGTCAACAGGTATCTCAAGTATGTTTGCCTTGAAGCCCATCAGAAAGCCGTCATCCCTGTAGTGCAGATTGAAGTCTAGGATATCTCTGTCGGTAACCGGCTCCATGTAGATCAGTGCCAGGTTCGATACCGGCTTGAATCCATGCTGCTCGCCTATCAAGGCGTAGGAATTAAGCTGGACCTGATACATGGGAAGCAGCTTGTCTTGACCTCCCGTGTATTTGGACGTTTTGTAGTCGGCTATGACGTAGTTGCAGTCTGATTTTATGAATATGGCGTCGGGACCGCCGCGTAAGAGGATATTGCTCTCTTCGTCGACGATGCCATACTTGCTCCAATGAGGCGGGTTCACGTATCCGGTCAGCTCACCGATGCCATTCAACCATATGGGCGATTTCCGATGCTCATCAAACCAACTGTGGACTATGGTCTTCGTGTATGAATCTATCGAGCTGAATATGCCGGGGAAGATCTGAAAGGGGAGCTTGTTGTGGAGGCGCAGCTTTAACCAGAAGCACCTTGGGCAGAAGGAAGGCAGTGCTAACTCCCCGAGGTTCTTAGCCGATATTGTGACTTGTTGCGAATGCATACCTTTGGCACATACTTTAACTGTGAAATGTGATTCTGTCAATACTTGAGACAGCAGTTATATTGAAGCTGAACATTCCCGAACATTGTGCAATTTTGAGCATTTTCCGGAACAATTCCTACTCGAGAAGAAAAGTCTGATTCCAATCATGCATCAGCTTCGGCTAATCATAATCGCTAGCGTATCAAGTCCTTCAGCATTACGGCTCTCCCAGTCTGGATAGCACCAAAACCGTACCTGTTCCGGATGCGGTCTATCGCTTTATTCAACTCCTCTAGTTTTCGACCGGAAGGAGTAAAAAGTGCTGTCTGCCGGCTTGGTTCTGCCAGGTGGGATACACCAATTCCGATAAGCCGTACCCCTTGTTTTTCAACCGCCAGCGCTTTATGGAGCAGGATGATCCCTATATCGAATATCTCTTTATCAGCACACAGACTTTGAGGAAGCGTGTGGCTCCGGGTGATGGTCGTAAAGTCTCCATATCTCAGTTTCAGCGTCACGCACTTTGCATCCCGCCCTTGTTTCCGGAGGTCAGCTCCAACCTTTTCACTTTGTGTCCATAAAGTTGCTTCCAGAAATGCCCTGTCGCAAGTATCTTCTCCGAAGGTGGTCTCCCTACTGATTGACTTGGCTTCTCCGGGAGGCATTACCTGGCTATCATCAATACCATTGGCATGCCGGTGCATCGTTTCCCCTGCAACCCCGAAGCGAACCCTGAGAGCATGAGATGGCATTCGAGCCAGATCACCTATCGTTCGTACCCCAAGACCGTTCAGGACTTTCACCGTTTGCTTTCCTACTCCGGGTAACTTATCTACCGCCAGCGGCGCAAGGAAATCCCGCTCGCCTCCACTGGGAACCTCTACCAGCCCGTCCGGTTTGGAGAAGTCTGACGCGACCTTGGCCACTATCTTGCAACTGGCGATCCCTATTGAGGCAGGAAGTCCCAATTCGGCCCTGATTCGCTGTTTCATGGCAATTGCCATTTCCATTATTGACCCGTGTAACGATTCGAACCCGGTCACGTCCAGGTATGCCTCGTCGAGACCGCCTGGTTCGATGAATGGAGAGAAGTCATTCAGAATCGTCATGAACCTGCGTGAGAAGTCCCGATACCTGGCAAAGTTCCCTTCGATGAAAATAGCGTGTGGACAGAGCCGAGCAGCTGTCACCAGCGGCATGGCCGAGTGCAGACCGAACTTTCTCGCTTCGTAAGAGGCTGTGGCAACAACTCCTCTCCGGTCAGGACTGCCTCCCACGACGACAGGTTTCCCGTTGAGTTCGGGATTGAGTACCCGTTCCACCGATACAAAGAAGGCATCGAGGTCAATATGAATAATGGTTCTTTCTGACATGACTAGCGGTAATTACGCTACTCTTTCAATCGATACTTTCTCCCCGTCGGATACGCGGCCAGGGATATTGCAGTCGCTCGTAACTTTCCCGAAAACATTAACCTTGCTGGCCGCCCTGATCTCATTGCCGCGGCTGCCCGGCGTCGGTCCAAAAAATATGCAAAATGCTTTCCCAGGTGGCCAGTATGCAATATCGCCCGCATTTACCACTTCCTGGCCGTTCTCTAGTCCGATACTCACCGGAATGTTGAAGTAGATCTCCTGGCCCCAAGTATTCACCATGCTTTCAAGAGGTAATGCCTTCCATATTGCGTCTGATGTCGCACAATCAATGAGTTCAGCTTCGATTTCTATCGAACTGGTTCGAATGATAATTCTTCTGCTCGTACCTGAATTCACCTCCATCTTCTAAAGCTAGGTCCATCGTTCATGGACTTGCCTCAGCAGGTACTCTACCAGTTCGCCATCAAATGAAATATCATCGAGACAGTATTTCTGAGGCTTAGGGAGAGGGTCTACGAGTACCGGCAGCCTCGCAATACTTGTGTTATACACTATATCAGAAAGATATTGCAGATTGACCACATCCTCCAGGTTATAGCGAATAAGCGTGCTTAATGCTGCCCGGTTGCCTCTCTCGTGTTCTCGCCAGAGTAGCACCGCCATAAAACCATCTATCTGTCGCAGGACTCCTTCACGCCCGATTCCCAGCTGCTCCTCTACCGACTTGAGCCCTCCCCGATATCCGAGACGTCTTAAAGGATACATCAGATCAAGATGCGCCTGGTTTGCTGGTAAATCACCTAGTACACAACGTATGAATGGTACATCGAACCGCTTGCCATTGAAGGTGACAATAAGCTGATATTTCTTGATTTCATCATTGAACTGTTCGAGGTTGATGCCCTGGATAAAGACCTTGGTCTCAAGGCCATCGAAAAGACCAATCAATGTGATGGCGTTAGGTCCCGCGCACAACCCGGTGGTCTCGATATCGAGAAACGCTGTCTTCGCCCTGAGCTCACCGTAGAGCCTCCACATTTCCCCGGATGGCATAAGGGATTCAAAATAACGGTAATTCGTATCATCTACAGCCAGTATCGAGTGTTCGAGGTACAACGAAATCCTGTCCCGCGTGATTGGAGATAATGTGCACTCGTGGCACCTTTCGAGATAGTCTTCCCACTTTTGGAAGCCCGTTGTCCAGAGCCAGTTTTCTCTGGAAGGTCCAATGCCCGGAATATGGATGAAGGTATTCTTTAGCATGCTTGTTGTCCGCTTGGAGCCTGTTTACGAACCACCTCGTTCAAATTTTACCAATTCCAGGGTAGTGGAGAGAAGCTTACAAATGGATGGTCGAAATGGCCGGGAAATTCGCCACTACTTTTCCCAAATACTGTAACCTTGTCTAGTTATAACTGCTAAATTCCCCGCCCAGAATTATAAGCCTAGCATCCATATCTTAGCTTTCAGTTTCTCAAGACGATCAAGCAGACTCAGACTAGTAGTGGATGAATTAGGAATCTTCCATGACGCATCTGCTTCATTTACTTCTTAATTACTATTGCCGCTCCAAAATGGCCTGTATATCCTTTCGAGAGCGGACTATCACTTCCCTAATCTCCTCCAGCTTTTCACGGTTAAGCCCTCGGGCTCTCCTAATCTGCCTTAGACGCTCGATAAGACCAACGTCGCTAATTGCCTTACTGCGACGGCTTGCGAAGCAACTAACGCTGTGCCATCATAATATCAAACGCTTCGGTAAAAGGATAGACTTTGGAAACACAGTATGAACCGCAGCATTACTTGATACTCTCACCAGCGGTCCCGCTTATGCCTTACAACCTCGGCAATCGCCATATTCTCAGAGCGACCGTCCCGTCTGAATATATGTTCCAAGGTTTCGCGCCTTGCATACCACACGGATACCTGGCAATACTAGGACTCCCCTATGTCAATTTGAACTCGTATAGTATATATAGAGACCTAATAATGTTCCATTCTTTTGTATGCGACGACCCAGAGACTTACGAGTTTGGTGAGCGGGCGTGGACAAAGACAATTGTGAACACTAAACTGGAATTCATATGTAGCCCCGAGTACTTCCATAGAAATGCGATTCCGGCCGTAGACTTTGATAAGTTCCCGATAACTGTTTACCCGACAAGCAAGGAGACATCTGAAGAACCTCTGACCGTAGAACAGGAGCGGAGACTCAGAGAAACAGGAATGTGCTGGGGGCAAATAGCGCCTGAATTCTCGAGAGTAGTGAACTATAAGAAGGCGTTTCGCTTGTTCAGGGCACTTAGGTCCAAGAAGACAAGCCTTTTCAACCAAATATGCCTCTACGTCTTCAGTGCTAGCATTGCGGAATTCCGAGAGTTGTATAGGAACGACCATGGCACCATAGCTTTCCTGATGGCAATCCTTGAGGCGCTAGCCGGCGCCCCGCCTGTCTGCAAATCCGTGGCGAAATGTGACGAGTGCGGTAGGAAGATACCACATGGTACTTCGATAGAGAATCACCTACTAAACAAGTATGGAGCCTCTTTCATGCATCTACGCAAAATACGTCACAAGTTCTTCCATCAAGGTGACTACTTCAACATCGCCGACGTCCTATTCGATATTTATGACCGTAGGAGAATTGGCGGGAAGTCCCTTGAAGCCGGGCTCAGAACAGAGGAAAAGATAATCTCTGACCTTACTGATGAAATCGAATTACTTCAGAAGGTAGTGAGAAGAAGCCTGTTGGAAGCTTTCCTCGCCGAATATGACTTGACTCACTAGCCAATGACCGGACCTGCGCAACTGTTGGAGATAAAGTATAGTCTTAAGATAACTCTCTTGAAGGATTTGGGAGAAGAACTATGAAGCGCTTACGTGCGTCTACGGATTAAGGAGCTAATTCAGCTAAGCCCGACGCGATGTCCCCCATCCAGTGTCACCCCACCCCTGAATCGAGCGAACGCAGTCATCTGGAGCGAGGGAGGGATGAAGTTACAGTCAGTAATACGAACCGAGCGAACTCACTGACCAAATGTCAGTAATGAGTGCGGTATTCACTATATCGGTTAAGAAAGGGCTTCCTGTCTTTATCCTACTACCCATTCCGAGAATATTCAACTGATTATGGTAGCAACGGTTTTTTATTCACATTATTCGCTCAAGCGTTCAACGAGTTAACATTTCTGAGAATCGGCTTCACTGAACAAATTTACAGATTTTTGTAGCGATGGCGACTGTTCACCCAAAACGTTAATCTGAGTAATCCAATACGGTATAGAAAAGATTAACAAGAAGCTGTCAAGGTGATTCGTATACTCACTTCTTGACATTGGTATAATATTTGGGAGTAGGTCACAGTTACTTGACTACCAATTAAAGCATTATAGCAATGATGATCGAGGGGAAAAATTAGACTCACTGGGAGATTTTGGAATACAGGCTATGCTCATAGAACCAGTGCATTTTTGAGAGGATGTGAACTGCCGTTTCAGGGTCATCATACACCGGGAAACCTAGTTCCTCCAGTTTAATCACGGAGGGCATAACAAAGTCTCGGGCAGGAATACTGATTAACAAAGGTTTACCGCAAAGGCTCAGTTCCCCAATTTTCTCGATATAAAGATCGGTCAATTCAGCTTGTAGAATGATTACAAAAGCGCTGACATCATCGTCTTTTGCACAGGTATTAATTACTTCGGCTACCTGAGCTGGTGTCTGATCAAAGGTTAAGTCGACCGGGTTTTTTACTGTAACATAAGGCGGTATAATCTGGCTGAGACATTTTATTGAGGCCGATGATAACTCTGCCAGACGGAGACCTTTCTCGTAACAGGTATCAGTGCTGGTAACGCCCATAGCCCCGGTATAGCTAATGATCAATAAACCCGGGCCCTTAGGCAAGGGTTGTTTAGAAAAGGCCTTGGAAAGGTTGAACATATCCCGGTAGCTTTCCGCCTGAATAACCCGGCTCTGCCTAAACACAGCGTTATAGATGTCGTTGTTACCGGCGATAGAGGCAGTGTGGGAAGCCGCTGTTCTAAGACCAACAGTAGTTCGCCCCCCCTTAAGGGCAATGATTGGCTTATGGCAGGTCACCTCCTTGGCTACATCAATGAACCGTCGCCCAGCTTTGATATCTTCTAGGTACATGGAAATTACTCTAATGTTATCGTCTGTACCTAGATATTCCAGCATGTCCGTTTCGTTAATATCCAGCTTGTTGCCGATGGTAGCGATGACGCCGAATTCCATGGTTTGGCTAAAGCCCCACAGTAACCCCGCCGCGTAAACGCCGGCTTGGGCAACCACACCCAGATTTCCTTTTCTCAATAGCCCCACAATACCGAGCGACTGCACCATATTGTGATGAGTATTGATCAATCCCGAGCAGTTCGGGCCGACCATCCGGGTGCTGGAATTCCTTAAAGCCTGAACGATTTCCTGCTCAATGGCAAACCCTTCCTGCCCGATCTCCGAAAAACCGGCGGCTTCGTTGATAACAAACTTTACCCCTTTTCGACAGCATTTTTTGATAACCCCGGGGGTACTTTTAGCCGGAACGATGATGATGGCCGTATCAATCTCATCGTCAATATCACCGATGTCTTTATAGGCTTTGATGCCCTGTACGTATTCCACACCAGGATTAACAGCATATAGCCTACCCTGATAATTATGAATGATTAGATTCTTAAAGACATTGTAGCCCAGTTTACCTACCGTGTTCGAGGCACCTATAACAGCGATGTTTCTTGGATAAAAAAGTAGTTTCAGGGAATTGTCAGGTTGTACTGGTAACATCTCGCAACTCCTGTTTAAATATGGCATACTACCGAACCTGCCGATAGTTCGATACCAGCTGCTCTGTATCAGACTATTTAAGCGATCAAGGGCGTATCTTCAAGTAATACCCGTGCGTCTACTGCCACGGCACCATTGGGGTATACGAAAACCGGGTTAATGTCCAGTTCCTTTATGCTTGGGTTTAGCATAACCAGTTCTGACACTTTTAGCAGCCAATCTTCAATGATTTCGGTGTCCGCTGCAGGCTGTCCCCTATATCCCTGAAGTAACTTGAATCCTTTAAGCTCATGGATCATCTCAGAGGCGTCTTCCTCATAAAGGGGTGCAATCCTCAACGAAAAATCCTTGAGCAGCTCAACCCAGACGCCGCCCAGCCCGAACATGATTGCCGGACCAAACTGGATGTCTCTTATCATACCAATTATTACTTCTACCCCACGGGGAGCCTGTGACTGCACCGATATGCCATCTATTGCAACTTCGGGATAATTTTGCCGAAGATTGCTCATCATGTTGTTATAGGCATGTCTGACTCCCTCCGGATCAGTTAATCTGGTGATTACGCACCCGGCGTCGCTCTTGTGAATGATGTCGGGTGAGACTACCTTGAGTACTACGGGATAGCCAAGGCTACAGGCAATGGCTACGGCTTCTGAATCAGAATTGGCTAAGAATGGTTCCGTAACCGTTAACCCTGCCTGCTTGAGAAGTTGTTTAGATTCTATTTCATTAAGAAACTTGCCTGGTTTTTGACAAGATCCATTCGGCGTTCGTGTCATTTTACCCACCCACGCGTTACTTTATAAATGATAAGATTGTCGATTGCGTTTATTCTTCCGCTTGGTCCCCCTCTCTTTTCTTACCCTTGTTAATAACTTGCACGTTTACCGTCGTTGTTAAAATACTGGTTGTGACGGCCTGCCTAGCACGTTTCTTGGCCTTCTTTGGTTCTCTTCGGACGTAGTCGCGTCTGCCCATATTAACACCTATTTGTGCCGTGAAGTTTCTTTATTCAACCCTTATCTGTATTTATTGGTATGTCAGCCATCAGGAAAGCATGTTCATCATTAGTAAGATATCACTAGTAATTAGGTTGTTACTTCACCTTTCTTCCGGGCATTTTCCCCCGCTTTTTCCTCGCTTGTTTAAGAACTTTCTTGTGGTTCCTGCGTTCCTCCTCTCTTTCTGCAACTGATTTCCTCTTCATAATCGCTTATGCCTCCTTAATATGTTACATATTCTTTGCCGCTTTGTACGGAGGCTGCATCTTTGGTCGATAATGATGGCAATTCTGTTGCGCTTGCGCCACAGTCCCGTTTGGCTTAGTAATTCCCCATAGGGAAAACCAGCGTGGGTTCCTCCTATCAAAGCGCCCATATTGGCAACGATACTCTTCGGGCTCCGTTCTTTTCAGTAACCATTGGCAACGGGCGCATTCCGGTTGCTCCAATTCATTAATCACTCCTTAAGTTAGGCCATCCTGTTATCAATAAGGAATCATTTATGACAGGAATAGACATCCTTATAAGGTTAGTTACTCTTTGGTTACACTATCTTTTCTTCCCTCTCCTTGTTTTAAGGCTGGTATCTGCATGCTTGTCTTCCTTTGCCTTTCTGATGTGCCTCTTTACTCTTCCCGTTTCGGCCCCCTTAGCCTCGTTTATCAGCCGTTTAAAATTACGCTTCCTGCCGCAGTATTTACAGATCCCCTGACAGTCTGAATTAATGATCCAGTAATGCACGCACTGGTCAATAGTAAATACTATCGTGTTGTCGATGGTCTGATCATATGTAAAATTCCCTTGGTCGCTGAGATATTCTTTAATAACCCGATTCGTTCCTGGCTTATTGTAATTGCTCATAACTACCCTCGCATCATGAGATAGATGGCTTTCCCAGCATCTTAGTATTCTCTTTAGGTCCTTATAATCGCCAGGAGTATTAAGCCATAATAGGCCTATCTTATCCTTCCATCTCCTGGCGGAATCCTCATTCGATTCATGCCGTAACACCAGGATATTCTGTATATTATCCCAGTCCAAGTCGCTGGTGAACTCCGGACTTTCTCGCGATGTGAAGCTAAACACCCTATTTTGCTTGCCTTCTTGCGAACCTCTAACCAAACACTGGGTTACCATATCTCTTTTTATCCCCACCGCAACGATAACCTGGCCTTCGGGTGCATCTCTAGCCAGCTCGTAAAGCAGTCCACATACAGCATTGGGTATTTCACCTTCATTATTCGTCGTAGTGTGCCCATAAGTTTCGATGTCAACACCTGTTAAGCCAATCGCTTCGCCTTTATATTTGGCCTTTTCCTTAGATAGGACTCTAGTTTTTTGACGGACCTTCGTTCTATTTGCTTTTCTTTTCCTTCCTTTCCCAACTTTCTGCCTCCTATTCTATTCCTCGTCTTTCCTACCCTGACGGCGACGGATTTGAAGAAGCGTATCAACGAACCTCTGGATTTCCTTAAGTTGTGACCCATTCAAAGCGATGATTAGCTTCATTGTCTGGGACACTGTATCAGCACTCTGTTTTTCCGATTGTTCAACTGCTTGACCGTTGCTCATATTAAATAATCGTCTGTACACTGTTGACCCACGTTCTTTATTTGTTTCATCAAATACTCTGTTGGCAGTACAGGCACTTATTCAAACGTAAAATGCGATACGCATTCACTGCAAGCCCGTATTCACCGTAGCGAAACATATCTGTTTTAGCTTGGTATACCCGTCGTCGAAGGGACTAACCAGTTGTTAACCTTAAGGTGTCCTCTATTATCTTCCTTGTAGCCGGATCAGAATGCTTGCTCCCCATCTATCGCTAGTGACTCCCCCTGCTATAACTGATAGGTTTTCTGATGAAGCTACAGTCTATACGGCGAACGGCTTGCGGTAATATTCCGATCCACACCGGATCGATAGACTGCCCCCAATCTTGACAGATACCATAAGCCGCCATCGTCGATTATACGTGGACCTCGCTCCACATGTTGCTCTTTATCAGGGTTCTTGACGCCGATTTAGTCTAGTTCTTTGATCAATTTATTACGCTCCTGCTCCAGATTAGAGCGAATTGTACTTAGTTCAATTACCATTGTGCTCCTGCCTCCTAGCCTCATAGGCTCTCACGCTGTCGTATCTACTGAAACGGCTTATCACTCTGTTAGGTAATTTAACCTCGCTTTTTGAAAGCGGTAGCGCCTCAATAATCTTGATCACTTTGCCTTTGATTATTTTATTCGAAAGATTTCTAATCGCGGTCTTCGCCTCCGTGCCCGAAACCATTTCAACATAACCATACCTATTACTGTAATTACTGCCAATATAATTACTGCGCATAATGATGATTGATAGTACATCTCCAAAAGTCGTAAATTCTTGCCGCAATTCGTCTTCTGTAAGTTCATTTGGTAGGTTTCCTACGAAGATATTCATAGTGACTTTCTCCCTAATCATCTGTGCATAACTTACAAGCGAGGTATTCTAAGTCACTAGCCAACAAATACGTGAGTATACGGTAGTATTTCCTAGCATCCTGCTTGAATATACTTACCATTTCCGGTAACCTTATTCTGGATACCGGCGATCCCAAATAACTTCTGGTCTTAATGTGGTATAACCCGTCCGGTGTTTGCTATGCCACATCGTAGTAGATGAGTATGCACATGATACCAACAACGTAGATTCCTTTTACCTGCCGGTGTATTTATTAATTACTCACCGCCGGTAAGGCATTGCTTTCATAACAGCCTACCGACTGTCCTATACCAACACATAATACCCATCTCTCGATGCCAGGAATGCTGGCTATCTTTGAGGTGACGATATCGCCTATTTCGATCAACCCTTTAGCCTCAACCATGGCTATAATCTCGTAAGAGCCAGTAACGGCTTGGGCCAATAGTACCCCGTCTACCTTGCCAATCGCCTCTAGGATCCTGTTTCTGGCCATTGCCCCAGAAAGAGATTTGGATTTTCCTGAAATTGTCTTGATCAGCATAAAGGCCCTCTTCACCATTTCCAATCATCTCCGATATGTAATACAAGTACTCACCCTGCATGCTAGAGTGTGCGACAGCACGAAGCGTTATAGAGTTGGGTAGAATGTAACGGATATGCGAGATAACCGGGTATGGCTACGTAAAGTAGATAAGTCTATACTGCTAATGGTATAACAGTCATACGAAACTCTACGTAGCCAAAAGTCTGCTTCACTGTAACTTTGGCAATATAATTTAGTATACTCATGGGCACCTCCTGTTAATTGTCAAAGATACGCTACCACGAGAAAATGAAAGCTGAGTAGAGTTTGAACAAAATAAGGGAGTATAAAATTGCTACCAACGTTATTCTACCAAGCTGAGCAACCGTGAGCAAGCTCACAATAAGAGGTTTGCGCATGTTTGTAGCGGTTTGTGTGATACGCTAGTATGTGCCGGCTACTTTATCTCTGTTTTACTCGTGGATTCAAGGCATTTTGACCACACAAAGACTTGAATGTACTTCGGAGACACACTGGTATCGTTTTCGGTGGTATGTAATACCAATGTTAGAGTCAAATCAAAATGAAACGTCGCACCGCATTATTCAACGGGAAAATGACAGTTGAGCTTCTTAATCGGGAACTATTTGTGACTCTGTAAGAAGTCAGGGTGCTGATAGAACAGTGGCGAATAAAATACAATTAGGTGCGTCCTGATAGCGCCAGGAATAACCGACCACCGGATCTCGAAACTATCTTAACATTGGCTACGACTTAAGTGGTATCACTACTGGTGGCAGGTCATAGCCCCGTCTGAGGTCAGGGTCATCGTTCCTAACCCGTTCCTCTTGCTTAATCACTTAGCACTGAAGCTTGAACGCCTTCTACGAATGGGTGTTTGTATTTAAGCCTTTCCCCCACGTTGGATTCCTTTGCCAGATACAGTATGTCTTCGATGAAACTGTTGTAAGTAATCCCCATGGCTTCTATAAGAAACCGGGCTCCACCGCCGATAGAGATATCAGTGTTAGGATTTACATCGATAACCATGAGCCCTCCATCGCGGTTCTGTCTCATGTCAATGCTGGCATATCCTCGGCAACCCAGTGCTTTAAAAGAATCCTTTAGCAGTTCCTCTATCTCGTTCTTGAGAGAAGCATCAATATCTGCAGGGCACTGTTCTCTTGTCCCGGCGAAATATTCATCCGCCTGAACCCATTTTGCGGAATAAGTTAACAGCCTTGGCTTATCGGGAGGCAGATTGTAGATTATCTCTTCAATAGGAAAAACCATCAAAAGCGAGTTTCCAGTGACCAGTCCGCGGAACTCCCTGCCGGGTAAAAAATCCTCGATGAGCGATTGCTGCTGATATGACTGCCAGATGAATTCTACCTGATTCCGCAATGATTGAAAATCATTGACCACGCTCTTTGCCGAAAGACCATGACTGGCATGTTCGCCCAGAGGCTTGACGATGCAGGGAAATTCCAGACTAAACTCCTCGGCACAACCTGGATAGAGAACCTGCCAATCTGGGGTAGGAACGCCGTACGCCCTCAAGCATTTGTTCACCGTAGCTTTGTTTTCACATATCCTGAGGTTCTTGCTGGAACAACCGGTAAAAGATAAGCCCAACTTCTCGAGGTACAGGACAATCGCCGCCTCGCTTTCCGGCCAGCCGTCAAAACCCTCAAACAGGTTGAAAACAATGTCCACATCCAGATCATTTAACTCTTCTTCTACCAGAGAAAGCGGTGGAATCAGAGCTAAGGTAAAGGCATCGTACCCTAGTTCATGCAGTGCCCGATTCACCGCAATTACTGAATCGGTTACGCCTTCAACGGCACTGCCCTCTCCCAAGCTATGATATTTGCTGATATCAGGCTTGTTATATATAATCGCGACTCTTTCTGACACTGGTCTTACCCCCCTTTTTGATACGTTACCTGAGACCAACATCACTTTTAGTACTAACCAGTCCGCTTAAACTGATTTGCTGAGAGCTTAAGTTAATCCGTAACACGCTGTAGCCTTATTCAGTCCGGTTCATCCTGTTCTACAATTTGCATGATGTGAATCTGCCTCCGCCGAAATACCACGCGGTAAATTCCGAATCGAGTTGTCAGTAACTTTGTAACCGCTACTAATTTCAATCGTAGCCAGTACCAGGTAGGCATTCTTACCATTCTGATTCTGAGTTAGAGGTACTATCGAAACACCTAGTCTCAGCTATTGCCAATACGCTATGTTTAACCACTTGTGTATCCAGAGAGGTCATTACTCTGGCACTGAGTACCGTTTTCAAACCCAGCTACCTTGATAGTGATTCTATCTGTGCCATATCTTCTATGTCCTCTAACGAATCAGCCATCATTGCCTTCTTATCGGCAAGGAATGGACACACTGCTCTAAGTCCCGGTCTAGCTTCCACAGATTCCTTTACAGCTTTATCTTTGCCCTTGTCTTTCATATTCTCGAGCACCCAGAACCAGATATAGCCATCCACCAGGGCTACAGCGGTCTAGCCAACCAACGAAGCTATTCCAGTAGAGTAGTTGCCCTGGCCAAAACTGTAGCCGGTGAACATACTCCACGGTATGCTTACCGCCCCAAGGACAATGGTTGTTGCTTTCAGCGTAAGGTATTTATTTCGTATCTTCATCTCTGCAACCTCCACTTTAATTCGGTCAGTAGGGTGATCTACCTTATCATCACAAAGTATTCCCCTCATACTTACATCCCGTTTAGTTATGACCGCTGCCATTCAGTGAAAGCATATGGTTATATATACTTATTACTAACTAGTTACTATCTATTTACATTTTATATTACAGGGCAAGATAAGCCGTGTTTAATTTCGGGGATGATAGAATGTGTGGATCCGCTTGTCTTTCGTTGGCGGACTTCCTAATAAATTCATTGCCCTGGCACCCTTTTGTCATCTTACAAGCTCGTACCAGTAACACCGGCGTCCTCCCGGCATGCAAAACCTTGTTGGTGACGCTGCCGAAAGCCCATCTCATGACACCGCTCCAGCCATGGCTGGACATAGCGATGAGATCTATATCGTTTGCTTCAGCATAGCTGATAATCTGATCAGGCGGATAACCTGATATGATATCAATAGAACTTATCAAGCCCTTTTCTTTAAGCGACATACTCACGTTTCCCAGGTATTCAGTGGCATCAACTATTCTTTCCTCATTCCCCTTTGCTGCCTGGTCAACCAGCCCCGCTATTTCCTCAGTGATGAAGCCATGAAAACTATCGAACTGGAGCGAGGATGGTACCACTACATGAAGCAATACCAGCTCTGCATCCAATAACCGCCCCAGCATTTCAGCGGTTGGAATAGCTGCTTCTCCGGTCCTTGAACCATCTAGTGGTAACAGGATCCTTTTTATCAGCTTTTTCCTTTGTAAAGCCCTATCGTTGGCCGGAGACTTGACCAGCAACACCGATTGATGCGCGGCACGAAGGACTTTCTCTGCAATACCATTGATGATACAGGGCCCATCATCGTAGCAGCCCCGACCCGACATGATTATTAGCTCAACGTTGTTATCATCGGAATAGCGTAGGATTTCAAGAGACGGGTTTCCTGTTAAAACCTGTCCCTGAACCGCTGCTGTTTTTTCACCAAACCGGTAATTAATAATTTGTCTCACTTGTTCTGTTACTACAGCCAAGTAGTTGTGATGAAATTGCCCGGCGCATCTTGAAGTTGGTGGGGAAACTTTGACCAAAATCAATTGGCCTCCAAGTCTACCAACAACCTCTACCGCATATGGCAGGACAGTTTCCGCAGTTCTAGACCCATCCAGAGGAACCAGTATTTTTTTATACATCTAACTTCCTCCTATCATATTGAATCCACTTCTTTTTGAGATTGCTACGGGCTCTTTAACCAGTGAAGTCAGCCGGCAGGGTACTTCACATGATGCATCAGGTATTTTGCCCTGGTCTGTAAGATGCCCTGTGGTTTCAATCCCACAAGCTGTAAAGCGTGTCACCTTGACTTTCCTTTTGGTCCTTTTTTCAGATATGATGCTGTTTTTTTCAGTGCCTTCCGCTCTGCTTGCTTTTCTTTTCCTTCCTTTCCCATCTTCCTGCCTCCTATTCTATTCCTCGTCATTCCTGCCCTGACGGTGACGGATTTGAAGAAGCGTATCGACGAATCTCCGGATTTCCTTAAGTTGTGATCCGTTTAAAACGATGATTAGCTTCATTGTCTGAGACACTGCTTCAGCACTCTGTTTTTCCGATGGTTCAACCGCTTGACCGTTGCTCATATATGCGTAACCTCTTCCACTAGTGAAACATGTTCCCGGTTAACCGCTACATAAGGACTGCCGTGCTTAACCCCAGATATCTGAGAACTGATCTCAACATCTGTGACCGGGGAAAAGCGGGGGACCAAACCCAGTGAATTCCTCCGGTACCTGATCATGTGGTATTGCTCCAATCCCGTTAACGTGTAGGACGGTAAATACAACCTTATTCTTCTGAGTTGTTTTTCGATGAGAGGGATACCCGTATGATCAATTGGCCGTATGAACGAGATATCGTCTTTGTTAATACTAGCTACCTCGGCTGTCTCACGCCTTTTGAGACAATAAATATTAACTTCCTTGATACGCAGGTATTCCTCGTTGCTATCTTGTGTCGTCATGGGTAATGTATTATTGATCACATCCAGTAACCGGTAATACGGACAATTTATATATCCACTGCAAACACCGCCACCTTTCAGGTAGATCATGATCCGTAGCCAGGTTCTTTTACTCTTCTCCAGTGACGACATTCCTATCACTCTTCATTCCTCGTTTTTTCCATCAAAAACCTTTTTGCCAGTACAGGCAGTTAGTCAAGCACAAATTCTCGGATACTTTTTACAGCACCCCTTCTTTTAGCCAGCTCGTAACGCGACGCGCATTCGCTGCAGAGCCTTTATTTCCCATAGCGAACCGCCTCTGCTATCGGCCGGGCATACCCACAGTTATGGCATATCACTCTGCTAGCAGCAGGTTTACCCAATATCAGGCCGAATTTTACCGGCTGCCGAAGTTCCCGTGACATCTTCACTTTTATTGAATCAAAAGTATTGCTCATCTTGGAGACTTTTCTCCTTTCACCGAACAAACCTTTGCCCCACACTACAATCTGTACACTCTATTCAGTTTTGCAGTGCTACAGTCTATACAGTGAACAGCGTGCGGTACTACTTCCATCCGTACTGGGTTGATAGGCTTCCCGCAATCTTCACAGATGCCGTATGTCCCCACACTGATTTTGCTCAGAGCGTGCTCTACAGCAGCCAGGCTATCTTTTATATGAACCTCCAGAACAAATCGTCTCTCCATATTTATTACTGCGTCCGCCGCTTCTCCTGTTTTGTTAAAAGAACTGGCTCTTTGCTGATCTTGATCATCGCTGTCATTAGATCTTAACTGGTCTAACTCCTCCATTAATCTTTTACACTCCTGCTCAAGGTCGGATTGAATTACGCTTAATTCTGCTGCCATTTTTCTCCCCCCTGATGATTTCTTGGTTTCTCATCCTGCCATTACCGCTAGAATGGGCTACCTCTTTAGCAAATAGATTTACTTAATTATCATTTATGCTTTGTATACAGGGCTTTTTTAACTCGCACCGCCTACACGTAGGAGTATACGGTAGTATTTCCAGGCGGCCTGTCTCGATATGCTTTCCGCACCTATCGCAGATACCATATGTTCCGTCATCTACTTTCTTTAGAGTATGCTCTATATCAGATAGAATGCCTCTTTTTTCATTCTTGATGGACTCCAGTTTTTCTGAGACAGAGCTAGAGTAACCTTTTAGCATTTCCAGTTCATCGATTAAGTGTTGTCGCGCTCGTTCTAGATTCAGGCGTAGGAATGCTAATTCGATTGTCATTTTCACCCCTCCCTTGATTCATAATTATTGGCTCTGCCTCATCGACTGATCGTTTTTCTCTTGTCCGATATCGAGGTGAAGAATACTCGGCTTCATCGTAATATCTATCCTTCCCCACATGTTAAAGTCCGGATCTAACAATAACCGACTGAGATACCCAGATTCGTTGATTACAGTCAGATATCTGCAGTGAGTTAGCATCCGCATAATCCAAGTAATTCTCATAAGAGAGATTACTTGATATAAGCTGTTAACCAGTTACTTTCAAAGGTGATAGGTCGCCTTCACGATGGGCTACCACCTGTCCAGTTCCAAAACATACCGTACATCGATCAATGCAGGAAATACTGGCTATCTTTAAGATAATGGTATCTACTATCTCAGTAAATCTCTCAGCTTCAATCACGGCTATTATTTCGTAAGGTCCGGTTACGGCCTGAGCAAATATCACCCCTTCTATCTTGCCAATTACGGCAAGGAGACTATTTCTGTCCATTGCCACAAAGAAGCCCTTGGTCTTTCTTGAAGCCACATTAATCAGTACAAAAACTCTCTTCGTCATTCCCAATCGCCTTAACTGTTGTCGTAGAAATACTTCTCAGAGATAATAGGGTGCGTGGCAGCACGAAGCATAAATGAGTAGATGGGATTTAACGGCTACGCTAAACGGTGAAAGTCTCTAAATGAATGAGAAAAGAAAACTCACCAAGCGTAGCCTAAGACATGCTTTAGCGTAACTTTGGCAACATAATTCAGTACACTCATGGGCACCTCCTACTAATTGTCAAAGACACGCCAACACACAAAAGGAGTTGGGTGGATAATGAATAAAAACGTTTGGAAGGGTAGTATCACTACTGGTAATAGCATACCAGAATGAGTGGCTCTGAGCAACTTCAGAACAAGAGGTTTGCGCGTGTTTGCAGCGGTTTGTGTAGTGCGATAGTATGTGCCGATTGCTTTATCTCTGTTTTGCTCATGAATTCAGGGTGTTTAGGTCACACGAAGACTCGGGCATCTTTCAGGGGCACGCTGGTATTCTACTATGGTGGCGACCTGCCCTCCGAAAACGATACCAGTTATAATCTCATAAAAAGGGAGCATCTCTATTAACATTGGCTGTGACTTAAGAATGTGAAATCAGGAAATGCTGTAAAGCTGGAAGCAATTGTTTCTTCTCAAACAGGAGTTCGAGAACTGTCCCGAAAGGATATCCTTCATAAACATCAACATAATGAAGTCCCACCACCTAATTTAACAACCTCAACATCATTACCGCAGACTTTATATTAGTAAATTTAGCATAATTACTTAGTAGCCATGGCACATATACTGACTTGCTCTTGGCGATACATAAAATAGTCTTTTTTGTATCGGAGGGGTAAATCATTACACTTTAGTCAGGAAAGTGCAGTGGTATCTGGCATATGCCGTTGGGGAATCGGGCCAGGCCAAGGTGGATTTACTATGACTACACGAATACAAACTTTACTTAGAAACAACCTTAGTAATGAAGCTCTCTAGCGGCACATCAATCATCTTTTTCTTCAGAAACTGCTGGATTTTATCTTCTGGCATACGTGTCAGCTCGTGGGTAAACCCAGTTCTATTGTTCAATTCTAAAGCTACCTGCTTCGGCCAATACGCCATACTCATTTGAATAATTGTGCCCTGGATTGCTTTAGCAAGCTCTACTATTCTACTTCTCTTGCCTATCGTGTCTACCAATATGATTGTGCCCATGAACCATTTGGTACTTCCAAGTTCAATTTCCCTCTCAAATCTCGAAACCTTGTCTAAAGATATTTCTGGATTACCTCTACCGATGAATCCGATATCAAAACGGATTCCTTTGCCTGCTTGGTATAGAAGAGTGGCATCGCTTTCACGCTTATCGCCTATAGAAGAAAGCCAGAATACGCCTTTTGGAGTGGTTATGTTGTTCTTTGGCACAAGTTTGAAGCCAAATATGCTGAGTAATGAACCTAGAATGAGGCGCTCGAATAATTTGCCATAAGTTGATTTCTCAGAGCCACGTATTGCTAGGGTCTGAGCGCCGATGGTCTGTAGGAGCTCAATCATGAAGTTCCAGTCTACGCCCGTTTTTCCATGAGAGCCAAGTTGGAGTTCGCCTCGGAGTTTACCATAATCAGTTTCACATGTCGAGATCACATCTTCGCAAGTCTTTAAGTATTCGTCCCTGTATTTGCTTAACGAGTCAGTGCTGTCTCGCAGGACGTTCTGGGTGGCCTTATTCGTTAGTCCTAAGAACCATTGGAGGATCTGCCGTTCCTCTCCATTGAGTTTACGCTGCAATTCTTCTGAGGCAATCACAGGTAAGTGCTGAGCAAACCCTTTTGATTGCGCCTCGCCACGTATGAACATTACCAGGGTTGCAGCGTTTATTGTGGCCAGTTTCTTTCGAGTGAGGACCTCCGTTGAATCTCGGAGGTTTTTGCCGCATAAGACGTCGCATACTATGTCGCGTATGACATCCAAGCCGACCTGACGAACTACTTCTTTGCCTTTGCCAGAAACAAGTGCCCTAGCTTTCGGGGGCATCAGATTTATTACTTTACCGTTGGCATCCTTCACTGCTCACTTCTCCATAAGATATCAAGTCACTACAGTAATATATTCGACTTTGGCTCTTCGCAATTTACAAACATTACCTCCTTGACTGCCTTACCTAGCCATGAAGAAATGTTATCTGTGATAACGCTGACATATTTAGGGTCGTTTTCGATCAATACAAACCTACGTTTCAGCGAAGCTGCTACTCTACCCACAGTACCAATCCCGGCAAAAGGGTCAAGAACAACATCGTTCTTGAAAGAATAGTACTTAACAACCCTTTTGACTAGGTCATCCGGGAAAATGGCGGGGTGATTAGGATCAGAAGCCGGTTTAATATACCAGACGTTAGTTTTCTCATAGTCGTCGTCTATTTTGGATTGTCTCACTAATTCCTGATTGGGATGACATCGGATATTCCAATCGATGAGTTTGTCTGTATGTTTACGATATACTAAAACATATTCCGTGACGGGGACAGTTTTGTATTGCAGAGGATTTCTATCTGCTGCGAAGCGACGTCCCCTTCCTGTCGCCCAACCTGCACCATCCGGCTTAACCCAGATAATGTCATCAATGAAATCGAAAGACTCTTCAACGAACAGTCTATGTATGTCAAATGGGACTGCCAGTCTTTTTGATGACTCGCTTCTGGTGCTCCGGCGTATTAAAATTGGAGCAATATTGATGACAAAAAACCTACCTTCGTTTAATACTCTGTGTATACTCTGAATGACTTTCCGTAGTTTTAGAAGGTATTCCTCGTAGCTTATATAGTCGGAGTATTCTGGTCTGGCGTTGAAATATGGGGGTGAAGTAAAAACTAGGTCAACAGATTCCGCAGGTAGATCCTGTAAGACCTCTTCGCTATCACCCGAAGCAACCATGTTTCTGAGAGATGACACTTTACAATAACCATTCGTGATCCTTTTCTTGGTGGTTGTGGGTTCTATCTTTCGCAGAAGCCTAGCCTCGAGGGTATTTTGCTTTGTTGACTTATCTTCCCTGATTAACGAGGTCTTTGCATCTATAACTACCTCTCCAATCTTATCAGTAGCATTACTTGAGATTAGAGGTACTCGCCAAATGTGATAGCGGTCGTCGACTTCAGGTAGACCAAATGAAATAGCTTTTTCCAGCCCCATGTTTTGAGTCCATAACAATGCTATCTTACGGGCTTCTTCGACATTACGAACCGCGTATCTTCTTAATTCGCTGGTAGTAGAGATTCTCATAGAAATAGCCTCCTCCCTCACCATTGCAACAATTATAACACCCATCTTGATGACTGTCAGCAACTACTGTGAAGTCGGTGCCCGTCACACGAAACGTCACAATGTTTGGGCAATATCGTGGCACAGCAAGCTACCAGTACAATCAGGTCAAGAACTTGATGCCGAAGATATCGTCCAGATCTCTAGTTAGATTGCTGACTTTTTCCTGCAAGAGCAGGTTTTTCTTAAAGAATTGGTTGAATTGACCTACCAGGAAGAACAATACGTTAGCGCAGACCTGGTTAGCTAGATTTAAGGAGGAATGAATACCCTCCTCACGTAATTCATCACCTAGCAATGTAGAGGACCCTGGCTTCGCGAGAGCAGAGTAAGACCGTGCGGTGGCTAGTGGATGTGCCCCTCCTTTACTCAGACGGTCAAGCAATCTTATAAGCTCTTGAACCGGTGGAGCCAAAGTGAAATTATGAGGTTTCCTGTAATTGCCATTTCGAAGCCATTCCCGAGCAACCTCAGCGCTATAAGCAGCGGTGTTTGCCCAACGCAGAGCTTCAGCTACATTACGTAAACATGAATTTACAACGGACAGGTATCCATGGAGCAGGTTTAATCGCATTGCTTGCAGGTTATCTAGGGCTTGAAACATCAAGAAAGCTGGTACCATAAAACGTATAAGTTCTTCGTTCTGGCTATTCTTTAGTTCCTTAATCGTCAGGCCGGTTCCCTTTCTAGCTTTACCCAAATCATTTACATAAACCGATATAACGTTTATTTGTCGCTCGAGTAGGCTAATCTCATTTTTGAAATTGCTGCGTATGCCCCAACTGCATCCTTCTTCTAACTGGTCTAACCAACGTAAAGGTAGATCTTCTGGCATTTCTACTAGCTCCTGGGTTACACCCAACTAAATTGCTTCCGGTTGGTCAGAATTATATATCATAATCAAATTTTTATCTAAAACAGCCAGCCATTTTATTTTATTGCGTAATCTATTCTATCCACCCTTGCTTTTCGTTCATGTTGAAGACTAATATCGTGAGAAGATATGACATGTTACTGGAGGCATGTGATATGATCAAAGTGGTTTTATTCGACTGGATGAATACTTTCACTTGAAAGAGGAAATCATGCCGTGGATAGCCAAATTCAATGAGACGGGAACACACGCAAAGGGTATCTTCAAGAGAAGGCCAACCGAGGAAGAATGGAAAGACCCTATAAAGCTAATATCTGTTCCTAGAGACCACTATATAAAAGTACGGGTTGATCTATATCCAGCCGAAGGAACTAAAACATATACCCAGCAGTACATAGATGAGACCGTTTGGGATGAAGATAGGCAAGAGGTCATCCTGACTGGCAAAAAGAAACTCAACCCTTGCCTTTGCCATTTCATCAAGATAGACCCGGAGACCACTAGGGCGGAACTCGAAGCTTATGTGCGTAGTATCTTCGATAGTAGCACAAGAGCTAGTCTTGACATCGCCCTAGCGTCAGGTAATTCTAACGCAGTCTCAAGTATCATGAAGTCTAGAGCCGGCTTTGGGAGGCTGCAGACCGAGTACAGAGATTACTTAATCGGCGAGTTCCTGACTCCCGACGATGCAATTGTTTTAGATGAAGCTAGGCATGGTAGAGCCGCTCCTCAAGATGCACAGGTGGTAATTCAGCGAGCTGAACAACGACTTAAGACTACTCGCCAGCCCGTAGTCTACAAAGCCCTTAACGATCGCTTTCTAGGTTTGGAAATTGAGCTATCGGATATAGAGACTGCTATAGCGCAAAAAGATAACAAACCGATTACATATATATGGCGTGTTGCTGTCGTTATAAATTTTCCTAGACATCTTCCGGCAACATCACCACCGTATCCTGGACAGGTGATCAAAGCTGTAAGTAGAATTCCACAAGGATCCTATCTAAACGCTGGCGGCGTTTTTGTAACAATAACTCCTTGGCCGAATGTAAAAATATCTTCACTTCCCTACGGACCTTCCGGGCTACAAGATGAACCAGCAGCTTTGGTATTCTACGTTACTGGTGAGTACGTTGAGGCGATGAACAGAACGAGGGGTCTCATTGAACCATTGTTGGATAGTCTATCTTTTCAATTACAGACTGCCATACATGCCTATGAAATGCAAGTGCTTGACATGACACCACCTGTATCAATTGGGATGGAACGAGATTTGTTTGTTAGCAAGTATGCCTCAGGTAAATTCATACCAGCGTTTCCTCCTACTAACGTTAACACATTAATACAGCCACAGCTTGACCTAAGTTTAGAAAAAGCGAGTGCCAGGACACGGTCAGCGTTACGTTGGTATATAAAGGGATTAGCAGCAATTTATGAAGTGGACAAGTTCGTGTTCTTTTGGGCATCGTTAGAGATCCTACGTGCACAAAGTGGCGTATCTGTTATTGCGCCTTATCAAGCTCCGTGCAGACACGAGATACCTAATTGCCCTACCTGTGGGATAGCTACATTCAAGGAAGTACTTGGGCAGAGTATGAAGAAATTCCTTGTAGAAAAAGCGAATATTTCGCCGGAGACAGCTAATAAGCTATGGCAATTCAGACAGATAGTCCATGGCACCAAAGATCTCACTTATGAAGACATGCGTGATTTACCAATGATGGCTAATTCATTGAGGAGGGCACTTTTAATTCTGCTCAAATCGGCACTTGGCTGGCCTCTTGATCAACCACCGGTAATGTCGACTGGCGGTTCTGGTATTATCACAAGTCACGTCATCAACAGCAGGCATACATTAGACACCTACGATATTGAATTGGCTATCCATGCAGGCGATTTATTCCGTAATAAGCCTTCAGGTTAATTCCGACTGAGGAGATACAGCTACCCTTGCCACAACCATAGTTAGCCTTGGGCACTTATCTAGCCGCTTAATCCATTTTTCAGGCGAAATCCGACTCTGTTATTTTATTCGTCACAATGTCGAATTGGCCTGACTTGAGCAGGTGTTCTGTGCGTCCGTAAATAATGTCTGGTAGTCTTCATCGTCAAGCAACTAGAGGTTTATGATGCTTGTCTTTTATGTAGATGTGGGTCCTGCGGCTCTCTTTCGAGACGGCTAACAGTATGCCTTTGTAGCCTTCGAAAGGGACGAATTTATCTCTCTGCACAATTGACACTTCATTCGAAAGGTCATAAGGACCCCTGACAAAACTACGCATTGCGGTGTAGGCCAAAAAGTCGGCAAGTTGGACGCCGTAGGAAGCGGAGGAATCGATTTCATTAACTGTATTTCCTAAATGCCAATCAGGTTGGTTTCTCGCTGGCCACCCCGGGAAAAAGAACCGCGATTTCGCGATAGGCCAAGCGGCCGCCAGTATCCGAAATAAGACTTGCCAAGCCTTGGTTCCCTTTACAAACTGCTTATCCACCACTAGTTGATTGTCATCTTTCAAACCTACCCAATGCATCAATCCAGTCGTCAATCCAAAGAGGACACCTGTTAGGCTAGCGAGTTGTCCGGGGCCCTTCCTTTTGATCAAGCTACTTGCAAGAGCTATGAAGGCATTTTTCTCTTTCTCCGAAAGTAATGTCAGAACTTCGTCTTTATATTTTACGATGTCTTTGGAGAACCGCTGGACACTCTCCAAACCACCATTGTTTTTGTCTATCAGCACAAGAGCAAAGTGGACGTGCGGTATAATTCGTGTTCGACCACCCCTCTTACAAGTTACGATTCGGCTAATCCTGTGCAATAGGTCTCTTTTCTGCGATTCGCTGATCCCTCGCCACTCCCGATCAGTATTGAAAACTCTCCCTGTGTGGAATTCGAAGTCATTACGATTGACATCAATGCCCCAATCTGCAACATAATTCCTTATGCGGTTATAGCGTGGTACCACTCGCAGTGCCAGTTCTTCCTCAGAGACTATTAGAGCTGCCAAGACAACCACAGGTTGAGAGTTGTCCTTTATGTCTCCTGCATAGTCAGCAAAGATAATATTCATACTTCCATTATACCTTTACATCTTGAGCTAAGCGGTAGAGTGCTGCGTTTAACTACCTAGCTTAAGAATTGGCTCGAGGGTTTAGAGCTCACCAACTTTTAGTAGGTCACACATTCCTTCATAGTGAGAGTGCTGAAAAAGTCTAAAAAATCAAGAATTCTGACATTTTGTAGGCACGATTTTTAAGACAAAACCAGATAAAAGTGGGATTTTTCAGCACTCTCATAGTGTTACTAGGACAACTCATACCCTTGTTTGATCGTTACTTTGTTGGCTGCGTTCTCAATAGTATCTCTGTCCTCGATAAGCGCTTCGAACTCTTGGGGAGTTAACACCCGCGGGATGTCTTTTGATAGCCAATAGCGCCGATCCATGCTCGGTATGAACTCAACAAAAGGGCTCACGGCTACAGGCACGATGTACTTGTATTTGCTTATGTCGTAGTTCGTGCCCACAGGGTTATTTGCCAACCATTCTGCCTTTTCGTCGATTTGGGTCAAGGCCAATTCCACCATATTTTCGACATGATGCTTGATAGCTTGTGGCTCGCCACGCTCAAAGGCAATTGACCGGGCAACAGCTTTGCACTCGGCAATTATCAAGTAGTCACCCATAGCTGCTGCATAATCGATTTGATGCTTGTCGCCATGGTCTGCCTTGCAGGGTCCTGTGGGAAGCATAGATGCCTTGCTGCGAAGGGCGTTTTCCAAAGCGACACCCTTGAAATTCTGGTCGGGTATAGACACACCGATGAATAGATCATGCAGCCTTCGGAGGATCCAAGCATAATCTACGAAGAGCGCATTATTTTTGATGGGTAGGAACAAATAGTGAGGTCCCGGATAAGCCAAGCTAATATCCCGTCGGTTCGATGCGTTCAGAGTCCAAAAATTGATGGCCAGGTCGATTTCTTTGGAATCGATGGTCGTCTTCTCAATGGCCAGCACCTCATGAGCATCAGATAGAAAAGTCATTATTTCGTTGCGAAGGAATTCTTTCCGACACGGGCCTTCGTATGCCCTTTGCCAGTACCTAAATACCGACATACCCCGAGTCTCATTCCAAGAGTGGAATACTCTAGAACACAGAGCAGCAACCACGACGATTACTGCGTCAAAAGATGAGCCATATCGCTCGCGAAACGCGCTTGAGAAAGGAAGATGGGCCTGCCGATACTCCCTCAGGTTGAATGGTACCCAGACGAAGTTCGGAACGAAATCAGGGCTCAGTCTTATCCGGTAGAGCTTGCTGAATAGCTTTTGGAGGTCCTTGCCAGTCACGTCACCGAGGTTGTATACCGGTAAAAAAACGCAACCTGATGCCGAATTCTCCGTCACGTCAGGAAAAACAACGCCTGTCGCTGAGTGTGAAGCTCCGAATTTGCTAGCGCGTTTGTCGAAGTTGCTGACTAGGAAGTCGAGTTCCTCGGAGCGATCATCGATGAAACACTCTGGTGGTTCACACACAATTAGGTTGGCTCCTTTTCCAGTTGTTCTAAGTGCGGCGCCAACGCGCCAAATCTCATAGGCTAACTTTTCAAGGTTATAGCACGCTTCGAGGTCAAACCCTGAGAAATCGGTGAGGACAAGCTGATTACCCTGGGCAAGGATTTCTCTCTCTACCTCAAACTCTGGAGCCATCAGAAGGCCACCAAGAACTCTCTCGATAGGTATTGTTTGACTTTCCGCGATCTTGGTGCACAATGCAAAGCCCGCGTATTTCTGAAAGGCAGCTTCGAGGATAGCCCTTGTTAAGCCGATAGTTGCCCCTTGTTTATCTTGTCCAATTGCCCCAGGCGATAAACGCCGGTAGAGGTGCAGACAGTAGGCAAGTGACAAGTCACTTATTGACTTTCGTAACTCGGCCTCCACGCTTTGAAGGTAGCTGTTCAGTAATACCTTCGCTTGATTCCACTGGTATTCACCAGATTGAATGAGTTGCCAGAACCGATTTCGAATAGGGTGGGGTGTTGTAATATCTGACGAGGCGCGGGCTTTCTCTGCGTGTAGCAGTAAGAACGGCCTCTGATAGTAGTCGGTAATAAGTATAGACTCGCTTTCGCCTCCACTACTTGACTGCATTGGTAGTGAGTCTTCCCTGTCAGCGTACTTCATATCGACATCCGTATCCTTCAAACACGTACATCATACGCCACGACGGGGACTTAGACAACGCAACAGACTAGAGAGGTCAGCCCCATGCCTCTTGCCACGTCAACACTAGGTCTGGTATGATGCCAGGATCTCCTGCAAATCTGGAATCAGAGTTTTCTTTTCAAACAGAAGTTCGGGAATTGTTCCGAAAGGCCCACCAAGGGGTACGATAGGCAGAACTTCGGTTACCTCTCGACCACTGCCATGTCCCGCAGTTTCCTTGAAGCATTAACTCACCTTCCGGACCGCGGTGGCGCTGCCATTGGCATGGACCGGCTGGTAATGATCCTGTGCGATCTTGACTCGATAGACGAAGCCATCGCTTTTACAGCAGACACGGCATGAAAGAAATAATACTAGCCTCAGCATCACCAAGAAGAAAGGAATTACTGGGGAAAATAGGCCTCAGATTTGAGGTCGAACCAAGCAACTACACAGAAGATATAACTTCGGGGTTACAGCCGCACGCTCTTGCCCGGAAAATATCCCTTGAAAAAGCCAGGGCGGTTGCGGATAGACATAGAAATGCCATAGTCATTGCCGCTGATACTTTTATTGTTTTCGGTAGCCAAATATTGGGTAAGCCACACACAGAAATAGAGGCACGGAAAATGCTGGAGGCGATAAGCGGCAAGTCCCATTCTGTAATCACGGGTTTTAGTATAATAGACACCGGTAAAAACAAAACACTCTCCAGATCAGTAGAAACAAAAGTTTATTTCAGAAGATTGACATTGTCCGAGATTGATAACTATATCAAATCGAAGGAGCCATTAGATAAAGCAGGTGCCTACGCCATCCATGGGTTGGGTGCTGTTTTCGTTGATAAGATTGAGGGTGATTATTTCAATGTAGTTGGGCTCCCATTGAGTGCTCTAACGGAAGCCTTAAAAGAATTCGGCATCAACATACTGTAGAGATTGGCGCTGTATGACATGGGACAGTGATAGGATTGATAAAAGTCTAATGGTGTGCAGCACCGAGAGCAAAGTTAGTCGCATTCTCACCAGCGACATAGCCGGTAGAAAAAGCAGCCTGCAGATTATAACCACCAGTCTCAGCATCAATGTCCATCACCTCACCACAAAAATAAAGCCCTGCGACTAGGCGTGAGGCCATAGTGCGAGGGTCAATCTCTTTCAAGGAGACACCACCAGCAGTCACCATAGCCGAAGTTAATGGCAATGGAACCCTAATGTTAAAACGGAGCGACTTAATCAGTATCAACAGCTGCTCTCGTTCTTCAGCATTAATCTGGTAGCCACATTTTTTAGACGGTATACCAGTCATCTCAACAAATGGCTCAACCAGTTTTTGTGGTAAGAGTCCCTTGAGGATGTTGCGATAGTTTCGTTTCCCATAGTTGTCAAAATCTCGTTGTAGTCGCTTGCGTAGCTCCTTATCGCTGAGTGCTGGTTTGAGGTCAATGGATACGCTGACCGGCCCGCGTCTAAGGGCATCGACTATGGCTAGGCTCATTTGTAGTGTGATTGGCCCGCCTATGCCAAAATGGGTCATCATCATCTCACCCATACGACTTTCTATAACAGGCAGCCGCGGGTGTGTGCCAATTATACCCCGTCCTGAGTCTCTGGCTGGTATCATTGAAGTATTGATCTCGTCAGCCGTGCACTGATATGCCGTCAAGCGTACATTACGTAAACTGACGCCCTGCATACTTCTGGCGCGCTCTACCTCAAATACAACCAGAGGCACCAGAGCAGGACGTAACTCGGTAATGGTATGGCCAATATCAGCAGCCATACGATACCCGTCACCAGTAGAACCAGTACCTGGAAAAGAAGCGCCACCAGTGCCCAGGATAACTGCCGCGGCAGGATATGTCTGTGAGCCAGTTTGTACACCTACTACCCGCCCTTTATCCACCATTATGTTAGTTACGCGGGCACCAGTCTGTATCTGGACCCGATGATCGGCCAAGTAGTGTTTAAAGGCTTCGACGATGTCCCGAGCATCATCAGACGCAGGAAAGACTCGCCCACCACGTTCAGTCTTGGTTTCCACAGCGTAATACCTTAAAAAATCCAATAAGTCATTTCGAAAGTAACGCTTGAAGGCACTATAAAGAAAGCGACCATTAGCACCATACATGGCAATAAAGTCATCCCACTCTTTCGCATTGGTCAGGTTACAGCGTTTCTTGCCGCTGATACTAACTTTTCTACCGAGACGTTCGGTCTTTTCCAGGAGAAGCACATGGGCACCCGATTCGGCAGCTCGCCCGGCAGCCATCATGCCACTGGCTCCACCACCGACAACAACGACCCGTTTAGTAGTCATATCTACCATTCCTAATTCACTTCCGTCCAATGCTAGCTCCTATCGACAAATTGTGCTTTAGCAGCCTGAGCTTGTCAAGAGGAAGGGGATAAATCCTTGATTGATCGGGTTATCACACAAAACTCGGTAACGTGCAGCCCTGTATAAAACCTGCCTGGCTATGATATTATTCTCGTTGGAACCATTTTCTTTGGACATAAGACGGGTGTGATTGAAGAAAAAGCAAATGCGGAAGCTTACTATTTGCCTCGTAGTCTTCTTAGTTATAGTCTCGGCTGTATCCAGCTGTAGCGGGCTTGGCGGATCCCAGGTAAACCTGAATGAGGAGTTTGCCTTATCTCCGGGCCAGCTTGCCTTCGTTGAGGGAGAGAACCTGTCAGTCAAGTTTTTGGAGGTAGTGGAAGATAGCCGTTGTCCGAGAGGTGTGACCTGTATCTGGACAGGTAGGATTGCTGTCATAGTCGAACTTACACACGCAGGCTCGTCCGACCGGCTAACATTGACCGAGCCCGGCCTGACCGACGAATATTCCAAAGAAAGTCACCAGGGGTATGAACTTGCCTTTCAGGTGACTCCATATCCTCAGGCTGCCGAGGAAATACCCACCAGTGCCTACCGTTTACACTTGATTATCAGAAAGCTACCCGAGCTGACAAGTATATCCAGTGATGTATCGCTATATACTGAGAGTAAAGGTTATGCCGTACATTAATCGATAACCTCATTCAGTCCTTCCACAATCTTTATTAATTCTTCCTGCGATACATTGCCAATGAGATTACCTATTCTTTCCGTAGAAAGTGTTCTTATCTGGCTGATTTTGGCCCAGGAGCGCTTGGGCAAATTACCGGTTTTTAATTCCAGCGTCAAGGGAAAACCTGCCTTTTGCGGTTGGCTGGTTATTGCTACTGCAACCACAGTCCCGGAATTCTCATTGAAGACATCGTGACTGAGAATTATCACCGGACGTAGTCCGGTTTGTTCTCGTCCCCGGCCTGGATTTAAATCCGCCCAACGAATCTCACCCCTTAATATTCCGGCCATTCTTTCACGTCCCCGGCAATTCCTTCCTCGGATAACTTTCTCTCAAATACCGCATCGAGTTTAGAACTTTCAGCAATTAATCTGGTCTTTTTCAGGCGCAGCAGTTTTTCACTTATTGCTTCTTGAATAGCCTGACTGCGATTCCGGAAAACATCTTCTTGAATCAGCCTATCAAGTTCACCAATTGACTGCTTGTCTAACGTGATTGCTATCTTTTCCTTACCCATACCGACCTCCTTGGTATTACATATTATCATACCATATACGGGATATCAAAATGGAAATTCCAAAAATTAAATACATTAACCAAGGCAAGGCCCGGGCGAATGAATCTATTCACCCGGGCCTTTTGATTTGCCCGAATCTACGATACTATTTCTTTACCCCGGTAATAATCTACACCGGAGAGCTAGAAGCCGCTGCCATCGGGAATGCCGTCGCCGGAGTTGGGGGCAGGACCGACCGGCCCGGAACCGGAACCGACCTCGCCATTAGCTCCGTTAGGGCCGTCAAATCCGCTGCCATCGGAAATACCATCTCCGGCATTAGGAGCGGGCCCCATCGGTCCGGAACTGGCGGAGGCAATACCCGCAAAAGCAATTGTCATGATTGCGGCTAATGCCATTGTCAACCCCACTATTTTCAGCGTTCTCCTCATCAACTAGACTCCTTTCTTTCTATTTATTATATTCGGTATTTTCATTTTAGCGATGCTTATCAACGAGCTAACCGGTTAAGATTGTTGCCCCTTCTGAGCGCCGCCCTGCCCACCGGGTGTTGTGTTTGGCCCGTTGGCATCGTCGGATTGACCCGACTGGCCGGACTGCTGATGCGACTGCTGTGCACCCGCACCTTGATGCTGCGCGTTCCGGATAGTCTGGCGAATCTGTTCCATTTTCTGATCGCAATGGCCGATCGCCGCCTGGATAGCAGCTTGGGCTACCTCCGGAGCCTTGGCCATAACCTGCTCCAGCACGCCCCTTTTTCTCAACATCAAGCCTTCCAGCTTCTCGCCCAATCGAGCCATCTTTTGCTCTCTCGCCTGCACCTCAGCCTGGGTGGCGACCTGCTCATCGGCCAGTGCATTCAACCGGGTCTGGAGCCGGGCTTGAACCTCGGCTGCGGTCTGAGTACCGCTGGCTACGAAATTTCCCTTCCCGCCGGATTGGCGCACCGCTACTGAAATAAAATCCCCCACCACGCCGCCTTTTACTCCCTCGGGGAGCTCGATTGTCATCGTCTCGCCGGCGGCGTTGATGATAGTCATCACCCCGTCTTCCACGGAGACAACCACTCCGCTGAGGTGCTGTCGCGTGGCTACGGCGGGGACAATCATAACCCGGGTTGCCGTATAGCTCCCGTCCCCGGCTATCGCCGCCAGTACTGCCAGGCGGTCTCCTACCTCAATATCATCCTTTACGGCTGCTTCCTGGCCCGGTACCCGGTAAATCGTATCTTCGGTCAGAAGAACCGATACTGCGCCGAGGTTGTTGGTCTCGAGTACGATAATACCGTTAGCAATATCGCTGTCAGCGCTAACGACGCCGACAACCCCCTGATAAGGCTGGGTAGCCTGAGCCACTGCGACATTATGGGCCGTTGCAGCTTCGCCGGCAGCCAGAACAATACCTCCGCTGCCGACCAGCGTCGCGGCGGCGACCATTACACCTACGATAACCCCTGTCTTTTTCATCTCTATTTCCTCCCTATTCTTTTTGGTAGTAAAAATTCAATATGATTACCGGTTTTAAGGATTGTATATTACCGTGATAAGTACCGATGCTGAATTGCCGTAGAAATCACTGGCCAGTACCTCGATGAGATTGGGCCCCGGATCCAGAGCAACGGGCCCACTGAAATCGCCGGTTTCATCGACGGAAACGATGTTACCGTTGACACTGACCACGGCATCCGTATTCGTGATACCCTTCACTGTCACCGTCGGCGAGGTTACAACGGAGTCATTTACCGGCTCGACAACAGTAACCGGTAGTGCGGCAGCATATATCACGGTGAGAACCGCTGATTTTTCGTTGCCGTAGAAGTCGCTGGCAACAACTTCTATCACATTGGGCCCGGCTTCCAGATTGATTTCGCCGTTAAAGATTCCCTCGGCATCAACGTCAGCAACTATGCCATTAATGCTGACCACCGCATCCGCCGCGGTCTTTCCGGAGACCGTAATGCGGGATACGCTAACGACGGCCTCGTCGGCCGGTTCGTTTATCTCCAGGGATAGCTCTTCCGTTGCCGCCGGTGCTACCAGCGGGCTACCGGCACAGCCTGTCGCAAGTAGAATAGATAGCGTCAGGATAGCGATCACCACCGGACTTTTCTGCATCACTCCCCCCGTCTTTCTTTGCCCAACAAACCACGCCGTGCTGTTTTACTATATCTAACGGAAGCAAGGCGCTATTCGTTACAGGTGCAGGCCATTTGGGGGAGAATAATTCGGGAAAGCAGGAGGCTGCTAAACGTCAGGAGAACCGCTGACTATGCGAATGCAAAGACGGGTCCAGTCATAACTGCCGTATATCGTCGCCGCTTCCGCCGCGGGTATCGCCCGGCTGCCGGGTGGCAGCAGCGGCTCCGCCGGCGGCTGCGCCCGGTTTCGGAGCCTCACTGGATTGGCTACCCGGTCCACCTTGCTGCTGATTTCCGGCATCCTGTCCATCACCCGATGGTTTGGTACTCTCGCCGGAGTTTGGGGGGGTTTTTCCATTATTAGAATTCGATCCGGAAGACCCCTCCTGCTCTGATGGAGAAGAAGCTCCGGATCCCTGATCGGCTTCTTGACCGCTCTCTTCTCCACCACTCCGGTCCGGCACGGCGTTGCCAAAACGGCGCATCTTCTCCGAATCCTGTAAAGCGTCCTGGGCGCCCTTCCCGTTGCCTCTGGCAGCCTGGGCTTCGGCTCTCTCCAGTCTACCCTGTACTGCCTGCTGATTTATCTGGTTGGCCCGGGACGGGTTTAACGCCGCCAGGTTCCGCACCGCATGCATATGGCCGTTGATCGCGATTTCCCGGGAACCGACCACCGCCGTATGATTAACCCCGGGAGTTTTATCTTCAATGCCATCAATTCTATCCAGGTGGCCTAATATGGCCAGGGCGACTGTTTCCAGCAGCGCTTCGTTATCTTTCAACTGCTCCGATTTTGAAATCGCCAGGTTCAGGTTTTTCTGATAGCCGGCTACGGCCTGAGAGATCCGTTCTGCCTGCGTAGCGGAGACCGCGGCCCATCGGTCGGATAAAGAGCCGGCTACCGACAGAGCGTAAATCTTGCCTGTGCCGTCGTTAATGGCAGCCTGGTCTACCGGCATAGTTACCAGTTCTTCCAACTCATCAAGGCGAATACCGGCAAAGCTAAGCTCCAACTCCACCTCGGCGGCGGCATCGAGGGTGAACACCCTTTGAACCTGCTCTTTACCCAGTTTGACAGAGTATAAGGTCTCACCGGGCAAACTGGATTGTGAAGCGTAGGCGGCGCCGGTAAACACCGCGGCAACCGTCACTACCACCGCAGCGGTAACCGCTGCCGCCCTCACCCTCCCGGTAAACCAACCGCAGCCGATGCCGGGTCGTGGTGAAGCAGCGCTAGCGCTCTTAGCGGACTGGCTGATGCGGATCTGCTCCATCAGGCTGGCCCTGGCCTGTAATTTGAACGATTCGGCAGGCTTGATATCCGGGTCCGCCTTTATGCTGAGCGCCACTCTGAGCAAAGGCTCCAGCTCGGTGCGGGCGTCAGGATAGCGCTTGAGGCACTCGGGAAGGGTGGCTCTACCCGCCCTGATATCCTCGATACACCGGACCAGTATTTCCGCTCTATTTTTCACTGCCGCGCCTTCTCCAGAATCGTTCTTAGTTTCGCCAACCCGCGGTGTTGAATCACCCTGATCGCCCCCTCGCTCTTCCCCAGGGCAGCGGCGATTTCCGGATAAGAGAAATCCTCGATAAACCGCAGCAGGATAACCTGCTGCTGGTCGCCTTTAAGCTGGCGGATAGCCTTCCTCAGGTATTCCCGGTTAAATTCAGCCTCCGCGATATTGGCGGGGTCTTTTTCCGGTTCGGCGGCAATGGCATCAAAATCAATGCGCGACTCCGATTTCTTGGACCGGTAAAAATCGATGACCAGATTATGGCCGATCTTTATCAACCAGGCCAGAAACGGACTGGCGGTCTTCTTATACCGGCCGATTGCCTGCCATGCCTTGATAAAGACCTGCTGGGTGAGGTCTTCGGCATCGGCATTACTGCTGACGCGGTAAAAGATATGCCGGTAAACCCGATCGACATGCATATCATAGAGTATCCCGAAGGCGCCGCTATCTCCAGCCATAGCCCTCTCTACCAGCTTTTCAAGGTCGGTTGATACGTCAGGAGTCTTATCTTCCGGCAAATTACTTTCCCTCTGTTAAACGAAATCGGAGGAGTTATTGTTACAGAATTCAGAAGTTGCAGGAGCGGTAGTAAAACTATATTGTAGGCTAACGACCCGCCTGATGTCCATGAAAAAACCCTCATCGCCAAGGGACCCGCTGTCTAAAACACCGGTAATCTGCTATAATCCAGCTACTTAAGGTCGTCCCGGCCGGTTATTGAGGACTCCGAAAGAAATCGTCAGCCGTAGCACTGTGCGGCTACGGCTCTGGCGTCACGCCGGCATCAATAATGAGCCGGGGAAAACAACCGCTCAACCGGCATAAGCTGTAGGAATAGCTTACCCTGGCAACATATGATATCGATAGTAATCCTCATCGTCGTCTTCGTCCTGATTGCGGTCAGGCAGATCGGCCGGGTCAGATTCCAAATCTGGCAGATAATGCTGTTCGGGGCCATCGGCGTGCTGGTCTCAGGGCAGATCTCTCTCGCCCAGGCAGCAAGGTCGATCAATCTCGACGTGATACTGTTCCTCTTCGGGGTTTTCGTGGTCGGCGAGGCCCTGGAGCAGAGCGGCTACCTCTCCGAGCTGTCGAACCGGCTGTTCCGTAGAGCGAGGTCCTTCGACAGCCTGCTCCTGGCCATCCTCTTCGGGGCCGGGATCATGTCGACCTTCCTGATGAACGACACGCTGGCCATTATCGGCACTCCGGTGGTTCTGCTCATGGCAAGGAGGAACAACCTGCCGGTCAAGCCGTTGCTGCTGACGCTGGCCTTTGCCGTGACCATCGGCAGCGTGATGAGCCCCATCGGCAATCCCCAGAATCTGCTGATCGCCCTCGAGGGCGAAATGGCCAACCCCTTTGTTACCTTTGCCGGCTATCTCTTTTTGCCCACAATGGTCAACCTGCTGGCGGCCTATCTTCTCTTACGGCTGTTTTTCCGCAAGCACCTTCACCTCCGGGTCTGTCCCGACGGCGGGGAGCTGATCACCGACCCCAAGCTGGCCCGGCTGACTAAGGGATCTCTCATCATACTGCTTGCCCTGATCGCGGCCCGGGTGGCAATGGTCTTTCTGGGGGTAAGTTTCGATTTCCGGCTGACCTACATCGCCCTGGCCGCCGCGGCGCCGGTAATACTGGGCAGCCCGAAGCGGGCGGCAGTCTTAAAGAGCATCGACTGGCACACGCTGGTATTCTTCGCCGCCATGTTTGTCCTGACCGCCAGTGCCTGGAATTCGGGTTTCTTCCAGTCGATACTGGATAACGGCTACTACAGCCTGACCTCGGTAGTCCCGATACTGGGGATCAGCACGGCACTGAGCCAGCTCATCTCGAACGTTCCCATGGTGGCGCTGTACCTGCCCACGCTGATGCAGCTGGGCGGGGGGACCGGGGAGATGATGGCGCTGGCGGCGGGCAGCACCATCGCCGGCAACCTTTCCATCCTGGGAGCGGCCAGCAACGTGATCATCATACAGAACGCGGAGAAGAGGGCCAAAGTGATGCTCACCTTCCCGGAATTCATCCGGGTGGGGCTGCCGCTAACGGCGGTAAATATTCTGATATACTGGGCCTTTCTGCATTGACAGGACTATTGAAGTGAAATCAGCGATAAAAGACGGGTTATACCTAAACTAATATCTATAGGTTACTTTAATTAAGCAAAACTATTCCAACTATTGACAGGGTGTGATATAATACGGACGGTCAAATATGGAACCAAAGCATATCGCTCTAAAGTATGGAGCGAGAAGGGGGTGGTGCCAGTAGAGAGAGCCCGGAGGGACACCCGGCTATCACCGTCCCGAAGGGAAGCGCCCCGGTTAAGGCGGCATTTCGGACTGTTGGATAACACAGCCTTATCTCCGTAAGGAAAAGAGAGATGTGGCTACATATTCTTTTTATGGAGAAGGCAATAAAAAATAAAGGAGAAAATAAAGGTCGATGAAGACCAAACTAATATCCAAGATTTTAGGCGTAGGCCTTGCCCTTGGTCTGACTCTTTCGCTCGGTGCCGCCTTCATTGCCGCTCCCGCGGCCCAGGCCGACGAGATGGAGTGGGGCCAGGTCAACACGCCGAGCTGGGCGGATATGGTTATCCTGCCCGATTCAGATATAATCGACTATGCCGTCGGCGGCGACGAGGGCGAGATCATCTACGCTGTCCTCGAGCTCAATGGCTATTGTACCGAGGTCGGCTATGATAGTGCTTACCCTCCTAATGACCCTGGTAATGCCTATTATGCCCTAGTCAAGTCCGATGACGGCGGCGTCACCTGGAGCGACATCACCGAGGCGGTCGTCGAGGCCAGCAGCGCTCCCTGGGATGATACTGACGTCGATGACAATGACGTTATCAGCCTGAACCTGGTGGCGCTGGCGCCCGATGACGAGGACTGGGTGGCCGTGGCCGGATACTGGGATGGTGCGAGTAATCCCACTGCTCTGGGCACACCCTTCGTACTCGCCTCCGAGGACGGCGGCTCTAACTTCACCTACGCCCACCCCGTTGAGGATACCTCAGCTAATACTGAGCTAGCCGTTATGATGGACATGGCCGTCTCGCCGGCGGTGGGCAGCATCCACAACATCGCCCTGGCCGGTAAATCTGATGATCAACTATGTAATAGCTTCTGTAGCGGCTACGGAGTGGTCTACCGCCTCGAGGCGGGGACATGGCTCACCGGTGGCTGGGTGGATACCCGCACCTACCCCGGCTGGAACGACAGCACCGATGCCATGGACGACTGGGCCTTCGCAACCGAGGCTGTGGTTGCCGTGGACTTCTCGCCCAACTTCGACATGGACGACACCATCGTCTGCATGAGTGTCGGCGATTATCTTGATAGTGCTACGGATGTCGACAATATGCCCTTTATCCAGGAAGGCACCCTGGACGGCGACGGCGCCTGGAACGCCGAGGCCGGCTTTGGTGACGCCATCCTGATCACCGATGAAGGCGCTGACATACGCACTATCGCCGCCCGCTACATGATGGGCTTCGCCCTGCCCGCCGACTTCGACGGTGCCGAACCGGCCGACAACAACATCTACTTCTACGTCAATGCCATAGATTTTACTGCGATGGACCCGGTGGCTAAAGGCTACGTGATGATATCCGAGGACGGCGCCCTGACCGGCCGCTGCGGCCCCTCGGGAGACCCGGTGCTGGCCAGCATCGACGTCTACGGTGATGCCGACACCTGCAAGGCGATGGTCGGTACCCTGGGCGTGGATTTTGATATTTCATTGGATGAGGAGGCAATATCAGAGATTGAACCCTGTGCCGGCGTGGCGGTCTACCACACCGTCGAGCTGGATGACTGCTGCCCGGAGTGGGAATCCGCCTGCAAGGACCCCTCGGGACCCACCCTGGCAGTTGTTATGTACACCCCCGACGGTGAGAAGGCATTTGCCACCACCAGCGGCAGCCGCAGCTTCCTCTTGGAAACCGAAGGTGCAGGCTACATGGGAATGTGGTTCGGATGGTGCGGTAACGCACTGGACGAGTCCGCCTTCTCGGTGAGCCTGGATGACGCCGTCTCCTTCAACCAGATCGGCTTAATCGACACCGATATCGACTACCTCTCCGATGTGGTGGTCTGCCCGGACTGCAGCGTGATCTACCTGGCCACCATCAATGCAGCGGTCGGCACGCGCGATAGTGGTGTTGCCTACGGTGCCTACCCCTGCGGAACTGCCTGCAATTTACCGGATAATAGACAAGGCTGGTTTGCCTGCGACTCCGTCTGGAGGAGCTACGACGACGGCGACACCTGGGAGCGCGTCTACCACGGCGACTGGACCGATTCCAGATGGACCGGCGATCCATGGCCATACAGCGATGAAATTCCCGACCGCATTCTGCTCAAGCTGCCCTGCGACGACCTGGAGGAGTGCTGCACCGTCTACATGGGCATTCAGGATACCCAGGACCTCTTCTACAGCCGCGACTGCGGCCAGTGCTGGAACAAGGCGGTCAACCAGAAGCTGGTCATCCAGGACATCGCCGTCGAGACTGAGAACGTGGTCTACATCCTGGACCGCTCCGGACAGGTATCCAGCTCGACCCAGTACGGCCGGCGCCCTTCTGACGGCGTCGATACCGGTCTTGACACTGGCCACATGATAATCTCCTGCTGTGACGAGGGCTGGGTGGTCGTCGGCGGCGCTGCTGACGAACCGGTAGCCTGGTCTGAGGACGGCGGCGAGACCTGGGATGTTACCGATGATCTTCCTGGCGGTTCTGGAATGACCCCCGGACCAGACTCTGTTCATATCGCCTGCGACCCGGTCTGTGAGAATATCGTCTACGCCGCCATCGACGGCGAGGGCATCTACCGCACCGACCTCAATGAAGGCACCTGGGATGACTTGAACGCCATGCCCTACGACTACACCGGCATCGTGGTCGCCCGCGAGGGCACCCTCTACGCCTCCAGCGATGACATCTGGGCCAATACCGACTGCTTCTGCGGCCCTGCCGCTGATCCTTTAGACGAGTGTGAACGGTACGGCGATCCCGGTTTTGATAGCGTTTACGAGAATTACAGCGGCGTGGCCCGCAACCTGACCCCCTGCGAGACCGACTGCTGCGGCACCGAGGACTGGGACTACCTTATCGCCGGACTCAGTGTGGCAACTGAAGGTGGCGAGGACTTCGACGCCCAGCCCAACGGGCTGGACATCTGCGGCTGTCTCTCCGCGGACACCAACTCGGTACTCTGGGCCATCGATAGGAACGGTAGCAGCGGCTACTGCGTATACGACGGTTCCGACGGCAGCCTGTGGAGCTACGAGGACTGTGCCGCCAAGCACGGCCCGGAACTGACATCTCCCGAGGACGGGGCAGTTCTTGCCTGTGACGTCTGTGACAGCTGCGTAAGCGCTGCCATGACCCTCGAGTGGGAGAGAATGTGCCTGGCCTGTAGCTACGACATCGAGATTATGGACGAGGACGGCAACGTCATTGCCGATTGGATTGATGAGGAGATTACCGGCGACCCACCTACCTTCTACGTTGATGCAGGTCTGGAGTGCGGCCGCACCTACACCTGGCACGTTCGAGAGGCCAACACCGAGACCGATGAGTGCGTCCACAGCCCCTGGTCGGAGACATGGAGCTTCACCATCGAGGCCTCTTCGGCTAACGCAGTTCACCTGATCGCCCCCGAACAGGGTGCGGTAGTTGCTCAGCGCACCGGAGTCGGCTTCTCCTGGAGCAGCGTCTATGACGCCACCACCTACAGCTTCGTCCTCTCGGCCAGCCCCGACCTCTCCGGCGCCCTGGCCAGTGCTGATGTCAGCGGTACCGCCTACGCCTACTCGGGTACCCTGGACTACGAGACCACCTACTACTGGCAGGTAACCGCCTGGAAGGACGGCACCATGCTCTCCCAGAGCGATGTCGGCACCTTTGCCGTCGCTGCTGAGGAGTACATACCGCCCGAACCAGAACCGGCCGAGCCGGTGGTGATCGATATCCCGGCCACCCAGCAGATCACCCCGATGTGGATCTACGCCATGATCGGCATCGGAGCGGCACTGGTGGTAGTGGTAATCGTCCTGATTGTCCGGAGCCGAAGGTAAAACTGACGCCACAAGGACAATAGCTAGATAATGCAAAGAGCCCCCCGAAGTTCGGGGGGCTCTTCTTTGTTAGACCGCTATAGTAAGGTCTGTGCCGGGTTAGTCCAGGATAACCTGAGACCTGTATTTGGGGGGAGAGACCCGCCAGCCCAGCTTATTCCTGATATGACTGGCAAAATCCTTAGTCACTTTGGCATCGCCATGGGTGACAAAAGCCTGCCTCGGGGTATGCTCAAAGGCAGACAGCCACTTGATCAGCTCGTCCCGGTCGGCATGCGCGGAAAGGCCGTCCAACTGCTCTATCCGGGCCCGGACCCGCCTCTTCTGACCCAGTATTCTCACCTCCGGGCTGCCCTCGACGATGTGCCGCCCCAGGGTGCCATGAGCCTGATAGCCGATAAAAAGTATCGTGCTCTCGGGACGGGAGATGTTATTGACCAGGTGGTGCTTGATCCGCCCGCCGGTACACATGCCGGAGCCCGCGATGATGATGGCCGGGTGATTAAGTGTGTTGATGGCCTTGGAATCATCGGTGCTGGTGGTCATCTTAAGTCCGGGGAAGCGGAAGGGAGACCGGTTCAACTCCAGCAGCCGGGTCATATCCCGGTCGTAGACGGCGGGATAGTCCTTGAATATCTCGGTTATCTTGATCGCCATCGGGCTGTCGAGATAGACGGGCAGATGCGGAATCTTGCCGCCGACGAGCAGTTCGTTAAGGTGATAGAGTATCTCCTGAGCGCGTTCCAGGGCGAAACTGGGGATGACGATGTGCCCGCCGGCGTGATAGGTCGAGTTGATGATTTCAGCCAGGTCCCCGGCTACGCCGGCCTGCTCGCCGTGCAGCCTGCTGCCGTAGGTGGACTCAACCAGTACGTAGTCCGCCTCGGGAAACAGGGTCGGGTCGCGCAGTATGGGAACGTGCCAGCGGCCGATGTCGCCGGAGAATACGATCGTCCTTTTCCCGCCACCCGCGCTAACGGTGAGCTTGATCATCGCCGAGCCCAGAACGTGCCCGGCATCGTAAAAACCGGCTTCTATGCCGTCGCCAACGCCGACCGTCTCGGCGTATTTTACCCGGGAAGAAAAACAGGTCAGGGACTCCTCGGCATCGTCGACCGTATAGAGGGGAACCTCCGGGTAGCGGCCTCTTCTGCCTTCACGCTGATGTCGCTTTTTCTTGAACTCGGCATCCTCTTCCTGCAGCTTTGCCGAATCAAGCAGCATCACCTCGGCAATATCGGCGGTGGCATGGGTGGATATCACCCGGCCGCGGAATCCCTCGCGGTATATGCGGGGAATAAAGCCGCAGTGGTCGAGGTGAGCGTGAGTGAGCAGTACGGCATCGATGCTGCCGGCCGCAACGGGAAACAGCTCCCAGTTCCGGGAGAGAAACTCCCGCTCCTGAAAAAGGCCGCAGTCGATCAGGATTCGGGTGCCGTTGGCTTCCAGCAGGTAGCGGGAGCCGGTTACGCTTTGGGCTGCGCCCAGAAAAGTCAGCTTTATCTTCATTATCCCTTACTTCAGCGTCGCCCGGGCATCGACCACCCAGTAGCCCTTGCCCTGCGCCATCACCTTGACCGGATTAAGGTCCATCTCGGCAAGCTCGGGGACATCCTCGACCAGCGCCGAGATTCTGAGCAGCAGGTCCTCGAGGGCGGCAACGTCGCTGGGGGGGTCGCCCCTGAAGCCGGCAAACAGCTTGGCCATCTTGACCGAGCTGATCAGCTCTTTGGCATCCAGATCGGTAAGCGGGTGCAGCCGGACCACGATATCCTTAAGCAACTCGGCGTATACCCCGCCCAGACCGAACATGATCAGCGGCCCGAACAGGGGGTCCTGGGTGACACCGACAATGGCTTCGGTACCGCCCTTGACCATCTTCTGTACGATAACCCCGTCCATCTCGTCCTGGCGGCCGATTCCAGCCAGTTTGCTCCGAATATCCCGGAAGGCTTCCTCAACCTCTTTGTCCGACTTAAGACCCAGCACCACCCCGCCGACATCGGTCTTGTGGGTAATGGTAGCCGAGGCCAGCTTGACCGCCACCGGGAAGCCGATGCGCGAGGCCGCTTTACCCGCCTCGGACTCCGTTTTCGCCATCACCGTCTCGGCAACCCGTATTCCGTAGCAGGAAAGCAGCTCCTTAATCTCATCGGCAGAAAGCCAGAGCGGTCGCTTGGTGGTACCGGTCAATGCCGATTCCACTATTCTGCGCGCCCGGCTCCGTTTGATGCCGGTAAACTTGACCTCCTTGCCCTTGGGACGCCGTACCCAGTCACCGTATTCGGTAGCCCGGGCCAGGGCCAGAACAGCATCCTCCGGGAAGGGGTAGCAGGGCACAAACTGATCTTGAGAACCCAGCTTGCCCTTAAAGCCCTGTTGTCCCATAGCACAGACCAGCAAGGGCTTGCCTTTCTTGAGGAAGAGAGGCGCTACCTTGCGAAGCGCATCCTCCATTTCCACGGGGTCGATAAACAGCGGCGGCAGGAAGATCACAATGACGGCATCGTTATCCTTATCCTGCGCCAGCACCTTGAGGATTTCCTCGAACTCCTCTCCGACCGCCCCCGCCGTGGTATCGAGGGGGTTATTGAGGGGAATCCTCCGCCGCAGCACTGACTTCAGCTTGCCCTTGGTCTCCTCGCTGAGCTCGGGCAACTGCAAGCCGTGCTGCTCGCAGGCATCGGCAGCCAGAATGCCCGGACCGCCTCCGTTGGTGACCACAACCACCCGGCGGCCCTTTGCCACCGGCTGACCGGAAAGCAGCGTGGCCACATCGAAGAGCTCTCCCATGGTATCGACCCGGATGATACCCGCCTGGCGGAACAGGGCCCCGGAGGCTACTTCGGAGGTAGCCAGGGCCCCGGTGTGCGACGATGCCGCCCGCGACCCGGCCGCAGTCCGGCCGCTCTTAACGGCAACTATCGGCTTGGCGGCAGAGACCCTGCGGGCGATACGGCCGAAGCTGCGCGGATTGCCGAACGACTCCAGATAGAGCAGCAGCACTCGGGTCGACGGGTCCTCCTCCCAGTACTGCAAAAAGTCATTGGCCGAGATATCGGCACTGTTGCCGACACTGGCAAAACCGGAGATGCCCATATCGACGCTCCGGGCATAGTCGAGAACAGCCAGGCCCATAGCACCGCTCTGGGATAGAAAGGCAACGTTACCGTGCGGGGGATAGATCGGCGAGAAGCTGGCATTCATGCTGATGGTCGGAGCCGTGTTGATCACGCCCATACAGTTCGGCCCGACCAGCCGCATCCCGTATCCCAGGGCGACCGAACGGAGCTCACGCTCACGGGCGGCTCCTTCGGCGCCGCTTTCGCTGAATCCGTCCGAGATAACGATGAGCGCCCGTACTCCTTTACTGCCGCACTCATCAACTACCTTAACCACCTGTGGCGCCGGCACGACTACGATGGCCAGATCGACATCGCCCGGTACGTCAAGTATCGAGGGATAAGTCCGGACCGACATCACCGATTCGGCTTTGGGGTTAACCGGATAGACCACTCCGGAAAAACGGTTCTGCATAATACACTGGAAGAGGAGCTGCCCGATGGTACCGGGCCTCCTGGAGGCTCCGATTACCGCCATCGAGCGTGGCGATAAGACATAGCGCAGTGAAGCGAGCGTCGAAAAACGCTCCCTTTCCTCCTCCTTCTTCACCACTATCTTTGTGCGTGCTATGGGAAAGACGACATGGTAGACGCCCTCTTCAAGGGCACTGGTAATGTGGAAACCGTAGTCGCGGAAAACGCTCATCATTTCGTCGTTTTCCAGCAGCACGTCCGCTTCAAAGACGTTGATACCGTTATCCCGGGCCACGTTAGCCAGCCACTCGATGAGCTTGGTGCCGATGCCCCGACCGTGATAGGCGTCTTCGATTACGAAAGCTACCTCAGCAGAGGTCTTATTAGGTAGACGGTAGTAACGTCCGATCGCTATTATTTCCCGGCGACTGCCCTTCATCTTCTCGGCAACAAAGGCAAAGGTGTTATGATAGTCCACCGTACAGAAACGGACGGCATCTTCGCGCCCCAGCTTGGGGACATGATGAAATCGCAAATAGAGAGTACGCTCGCTGAGCCGTGATATGAAAGAGAGCCATTGATCTATGTCATCACGCCATATTGGCCTTAGCATAAGGCGCATGCCATCCTTGAGCAAAACCTCGGTTTCATACTGGGCCGGATATAACCCTGCTGCTTCCTCAGCCATGTTCATCTACCTCTTAATAATTTGTTTCTGCGAATACACAAATCCCTGTTTTAAGACGCGAAGCTATCTCTTCAATCTCAAATCAGGGATATTAGGACCTCACCGGTAATGCCGGGGTGGAGAAACGATACAAAACCCTGTCCGTAACACTACTGAAAACCCCCTTACCGGGTCTTGAGCGAACACGGAACCTTCTCCAGATAGCAAGTTGCCAACCAGCGGCCCCACTACCAGAATACGGTCTTTGCTAGTCCTGTTTTATGATAAGTCAAGAAGCAGTCCATGTCAAATCAGCCCGGTACTGCCCGGATTACTTTCCTCTTTTCACCAAGAAACGCCGAAAGGGCCGGGGAATCGGTCATAATCCATAATATCCGGAGTATAACGGCTAGGCCAGCTTCCTCGCCACCGATTGCATTTTATCTTCCGCTGATGATTCTCGGTCACGGCGCTCATCAATCCGAACCGTGGTGACCACTCTCTGCACCCGGTCGCCAAAGACGGAGTCGTGCATTTTTCGAACCGCCTCCAGCACGTCGGCAAGATTACCCTCCAGTATGGTCCCCATACCGGTCAGCGTGTATTTGATGTTTTTCTGCTGACCGAGTGCTGCGATTGCTCTGGCCACATACTGACTGACCGACGGCGTACCGGTTCCAATGGGTACTACTGATATCTCGGCAATAGTCATCTTCCCCTCCCTTCTTTTTAGCAGGATACTGCCAGGAGCCGGATATATCCGGCTGCATTCGCCTTATGCCAGCGACTTGATCAACTTCCAGACTACGGTCTCACAGAGCACGGTGATGTCCTCGGTAGACAGGTAATCGGTAATACCGGAGTCGAAGATTATGCTCGCTGAAGGAGCAAACTCGGCGTCGCCTCTCCACAGGACCGGCGTTATCGTTACGAAAGGGAAGGCCTGGATAGCTACCGCCGTATCACCGTAGTCCGCCCTACGACCGCCCAGCTTTTCAGCAGCGTCGAGCATCCGGTCGGGCTCTTTGCCGAAGCGGGCCAGCAGCGGATCCAACGTTCTCTTGGCAAAGGTCGGGAAATAAACCGGCCCTTCGGGCAGCTCCTTGAAGGTGATGGCCCTGCCGGCGGCCGGAGTTCTCCGGGCCAGAGTCAGGTAGTGCAGCATCAGGACCTTCTCTCTGATCGACACCGGCTCCTGACTGCCGGCCGGAGTGATATCGACATCGGGCAGGGTAATCCAGTACGACCGGTTGAGGTAGGTAAGGGCGATAGCCATCGGGGCGCCGCCCTCGAGATAGCGGGCACCGCTCATAGCGCACAGCTTGCTGATATCACGGCGGTTAAGCTCTTCAGCAGCGAGCCGATAGGCCAGGCCATAGGCCTGTTCATAGTGACGCTGGTGGGGAAGTGGAAGACGGCTGTTTTCCATTCTAAAAATACCGCGGCAACTTATCCTTGAGCGGAGAACTCCTGCCAACCTTAATATTCCCCTCTTATCGAGGGTTATAGCCCAGAGGCTTTCAGGATAGCCGGTACGTACCTGTCCCAGCCCAGGGTCATCAGGTGAGCACCCTGGCACATATCCTTCATCTCTTTGAGCAATCCGGCGGTAATCTCTATCGAGGTCTTCACCTTATCGTCGGCACCGGCCATCCGGTCAATAATATCCTGGGGCACGAAAATACCCGAGACATTCTTGTTCATATACCGGGCCATACCGGCATTCTTGAGGGGTATCAACCCCACCAGAACAGGGACCTTAAAACCTTCCTGCTCCACCCTCTTCATGAACTTCTCGAAGAGCCGAACATCAAAGACGGCCTGGGTCTGAAAGAACCTGGCCCCGGCTTCAATCTTTTTCGCCATCTTGATAATCTGCAGCTCGAAGGAGGCTTCGGAATCAGCTCCCGGGTTGACCACCGCTCCGGCGAAGAAATCGGGCGTGCCCTGAAGCTCATTCCCCACCATATCGTGGCCCCCGTTCAGTGTTTTGATCATCTCGAGGAGCTGTACCGAGTCCACATCATAGACCAGCTTGGCCTGGGGGTGATCACCGAACGAGGGCAAGTCTCCGGTGATTGCCAGGACGTTCTCCAGGCCCAGGACGGCTGCGCTCAGCAGGTCCGATTCCAGAGCTATCCGGTTACGGTCCCGGGTGACAACCTCAAACACGATCTCGAGTCCGGCGTCCAAGGCCAGGTGACAGGCAGCCAGCGCTCCCAGCTTCATCACCGCACTCTGCTGATCGGTAACGTTGGCGGCAGCCACCCTGCCCTTAAGAATCCTGGCCGCCTCCCGGATCCCGCTGGTATCGGTCCCCTTCAGCGGGACTATCTCGGCGGTAACGGTAAATTCTCCCGCCTCAAGTTGAGATCGCATCAAGCTCAATTTATTATTCCTCCTACACCTCAAGCCAGGAAACGGAATAGAGCGACTCGCCGGTAAGTACTCTGACCGTTTTTGCGTACCTGGTCTCCTCTTGATCCAAAGAGGCAAGGTCCGGCCCCTCGCCGTCCATCAAACGTTGTACCAGATCAACCAGGTCCGGCCGCCTGCCCCGGGCAATTTCAATCAACTCGGAGTCAAAGGCATCCACTATTGCCGAGTGCAGCCCGTATTTCATCAACATCATCAAATAGGTCCGGTTGAGATACGGCCGGAGATCCTTAGGAGTTCCGTTGGAGACATTGGACAGCCCCACGGTAGACTTGCAACCCGGAGCAATATCCTGAAGCATACTCATAAACTCCAGACAGGGCTGTACCTGGTTAGTATCGGCACTGCTGGCCGGGGTCACAATCGGGTCGAGCCAGATATCCTCATTGGGTATCCCCGCTTTGTTCGCTTCATAGACAAGCTCCGCCGCTATCATGCCTCTTTCCGCAGCATCCCGGGGCATTCCCTCTCTGCCCCACAAGAGGCCAATCATCTCGGCACCATAACGCTTGACTAGGGGAAATCCTGCTTCCATCCGGACCAGGGATATCGAGTTAACCAGCGCCCGGTCATCTCCACAGATCCTCAGCCCGGCTTCTATCGCCGCCGGGTTAGTCGTATCAAGGGACAGGGGCTTATCGGTAACATCGCGCACGGTCTTGACTACCCATTCCATCAAATCCTCTCCCGCCCGGCGGGCGGGGCCGATATTGAGGTCAAGGTAGTCCATCCCGGCCTCGACCTGGGCCCGAACCATCTCCTGAACCGGCCCGGGGGTTCTTTTCTTAAAGGCAGGCCCGAGAGTGGTCGATACGATATTAATATTTTCTCCGATCAGAATCACCGCTCTCCTCACTATCCCTGCCAGGCTTTAAGATAAGCTGTGATGTGAGCCCCTTCCCGGGGCCCGACCTGGATTTCCCAACCGGGTAATTCCTCCTCCAATCCCCCGCTCTCAACGGCAAGATAGCCGGGGATAGTCAGCTTCCTGTGTTTGATCCGGTCACCGATAGCACACTTCTTAACGAAGGTGCCGATGACATCGGCGCTGAATTTCCCGGCTGCCCAGGCAGTCAGGACGGAAAGACCTTCGGTATCCATAACGATAAGATAGCTGGAGACCCGGCTGCTTTCAATCTCACCGGAGACAATAAAGTAGGTCAGGGAGAAGTTGCAGGTAAGCAACACCGGGGAATTCTCGTCTGGCCCGCCGATCTCGTAAATACCCGCGGTGGTCGCCAGAGGACGCTGGGGGTCGGTATAGATATTCATCCTCTCCACAAGCAGGGGGAACAGGCTCTCCCCTTGAAAATCGGAGAGGACGACAATCCCTCCGTATTTGGCAATGAACATGGAGGCAATCAGGGCTTCCTTCATCGGATCACCAGTCATCTCGGCAGGGAAGACGATGGTAGGAAAGCCTAGGGGCCGGAACTTCTTATTCAGGGCAAGGCTCCTGATGTTTACCTGGTCCTCCAACGCCCGGCGGACCGACCTTGCTCCGGAATCGATCACGATATCCTTAACGCCGGCTCCGGTAAGCCGGGCGGTCAGCTGGCTGAGCTCTTCCAGACCGGAGCCCTTCACTACTACCGGACAGGAATGTGCTTTGGCCAGTTCCGCTACCGACTCCAGATTATCTTTACCGGCGGCATATATCAGGGGCCTCCGGTCGGCACAGGCCTTCAGGCCGGAGGCTAGAACAGCCGGATCATCGCTCATCAGGATAATACCAACATCACTCTTTTCCTTTACCCTGCCGGACAGGGCAGCAAACCGGGCCGCATCTCCGGAATCGCACTTCAGTGCGACCAGCTCGGGACGGAGGATGACCCCTACCCTCTCATAACTAATGTCGGATCTAGCCAACCTGTTATCGACCTCAGCATCACTCATTGTATCGCTGATGAGGATGGCAAACCCCGGGGGGTTCTCAAACCTCTTTTCATGGCGGAACATAACCGTCTCACCGCCAACCTTGAGAGCCCGGGGGCCGGTACCAATGGTCACTGTGGCCACCGGCGGTGCTGAGGCCTCCGACAGCTTCTCCCTGGCCTGATCGGAAACATAGGGACAGGAGGAGAGCTCCGCCTTGCCCGCCGCCAGACCCATGGCAAAGGCAAGGCAGGTGGGCACTCCACACTCGCCGCAGTTCGTCTTGGGAAGCAGCTTGAATATCTCTATTCCGGTAAGTGGCATTAGATAGACTCCTCTCTTAGTCCAGTATCGACTCCATGTTCAGGGCAGGGTGTTCCTTCTCCTGAAGGAAGGGGAGAATCTCTTCTTCCGTACAGCCCACCGTTTCGTCGGCGATCCTGTCAAACAGGTCGGGAACACCGAGCTCATCGGCCCTGGCCCGGATACGTTCGCGAAGCTCTTCCTTGAGCATCTTAGGCATCCAGACCATCCTCAACAGGCCGCCATCGGCACTTATGAACTTTCTCTGGCAGATATTATACTTGCCATGACCGATAAAACCGGGGGTGCTGATGCCACCGCCGATAGTCCCGGCCAGGGTAGTAAACTTCATCCCGCAGGGGGTCATCCCGGTGAACTCCCGGTTTACCGTCATTACGCCATTGCACAGGGGCAGGACGGCAGCGACACACTCACAGCACCCACAGGTAGTCCACGGATCATTGACGATACTGTACATGCAGTAGTGGTCCAGGTTACCGCGGGAAGCCTTGTAGATGAAATCGTTAACCCCCTGCCACATCCCTAACTTGGTGTCAAGAGCCTCACCCTTCTCTATCGGCTGGTTGGGCCCGGTAGGGTTAATCTCAAAAGCGGCTTTACAGTCCATCCAGTTGTAAGAACCGCAGAGGCCAGTCTTCTCCGGGGTAATGACACAGACATGACTGGGAGCGAACGACTGACAGAGCAAGCAGGAGTAATAGGTATCCGTAGTCTCATCGGTCATCCCCTCAATCCGGGCATCCCTGGCGGCATATATTGCCTTTGACTGCTCCAATACCTGCCTTACTCCGTCCTCATCGGTGTAGAGCTTGACCTGCAGCTTATCGAATATACGTCCGAAGCTCTGGTGCAGCTTGGCATGGAGCAAAGAACCGATATGACCTATCTTGAAGCCCTTTTCCTTGGCCGTGTTGCTAATGCGCATCCAGGCAATGTCCCGCTGCCCGCTGTGCCATACTCCCTGCGCATAATTAACCAGGTGATGGATCTGGCGTTCCAGGATTGGTTCGTAGTCCTCCTGGAGCTCCCTGCCGGCAACCTCAACGACAATCGCCAGCGGTAGAGTACCACCCGGCTCGACATCGTCTATATCGGGACCGATCACCTCAACCTTACCATCTTCTACTTCGTCCATCCGCCGTGAGGTTACCAGTTCAACCATCGGAGACCGGTTGCCACCCATCTCCAGATAGAACTCACCCTTGCGTATACGCTCACCCTCGAAGGCAGGCCCGAAGGCTACCGGGATGGGTACCTCGGCAACACTGGTCTTCAGTCCCCTTACCTCCACTGCCTTAGCTACGATATTATCATGCGGGATATTAGAGACAACGTGCTCATAGGTACAGATACCGGTGGGCAAAATCTCGGGTATCGGGGTGTCGGCAATGGTGGGGAACCCCCAGTTGACCGCTCCCACCGCATTAGCATACCACTCATCGGTAACGTAACCCATCGGCATGACGAAGGAAAAGACCCGGTCTTTATTATAGATAAGTATCTTCCTGAAATCACCGGGCTCAACACCGCCGAAGGAAAGAGCAACCCTGGTAGCAAAGCCCATGGCAAACACGGCCGAGGTGATATCGGGTCCGAAGGAAACCAGTCGGGTCGGCCACCCGATCTGTACGCCGGCCTGCAACAGCTGCTCGGCAAACCCCTGACCGTTGTACCGGCCGACCATAAAAACATAGAGGTTCTTCTCCTGAAGCTCCTGGGCCACCTTCTTGGCTATCTCCGCATTAGGTGCCGCGCCGACGATAGCGGCAAAGCCGGGGGCAGTACCATCAACAAACTCGACTCCCCGCTTCCTCAGAATAATGTCATCGGCAGTCCCCAGCCAGATGGTACTCCCGGTGACATCTTCCTGCCTGGTGTAAAAATCGGGCTGCTCCAGATACCTGATTGCCTCGATGATTTCCTCAGCGAAGAAGGTGGCCATGCCGGCATCAAGCGCCGGCGCCAGATAGGGTAGAGCATGCTCTTCTCTTACCGGCGGCGGCAGCAGAGAGCGACATCTTTCCAGTACCGGCCCGGCGTCACCCAGCTTCTCCACCTTAAGTCCCAGTATTCCGTAGATTACCGGCAGATAGTAGGCGGTATCGGGAAAGCCTATCGGCTCATTAGCTCCCCACTTATCCATTGCCTCCCGCCACTTCTGATTAGCCTGTCCTACAATCTTGTGGGCTCCGCGGATAGCAGCTGATGCGATTATCTTCGACACTTTGCTCCCCTTCCCCTCTTGGAATTTTGTCTCTCAGGCTGCGTCCAGTTCACGTCTCATATCCATATCATAGAGGATTCTCTCTCTGGCCTTATCGATACCTAATGCCCTGCGCTTTCGGTCAATATGCTCAATCATCAGTCGAGATGCCCCAATCGGGTCCGGCTCAAACGCCCACATACCACCATAAAGCTTCTCGAAATCATTAGATAGGAAATCGGTCATCCCCCGGCTACCCAGAGCCGAGCCGTCTATGCCCAGCACGGTAAATACTCCCGAGCCGACAAAGTACTGACCGATTGAGGCTGCCGGCTCACTGACCCACTCCAGGTCAGCTCCGGCTACCGGCAGTTCGCTGATATCATCACCCAAACCGCCATCCTTAACCATCATCGTCGCTGCAACCAAGATACGGGTATTATCGACATCGGAGCCGAGGTGCAATACCGGTGGAATACCAACAGCTTCGCAGACCGAGGCCAGTCCTTTACCGGCATACTCGGCAGCCGCTTCAGGCACCATCAGGCCGGCTTCGGCACAGGCTATAGCGCTGAAACCGGTCTGCAAAACCAGGACATCATTTTTGATAAGCTCCTTAACCAGAACAACGTGAGCGCCATCGGGAGTAACCCGGACACCATCTCCGCCGACAACGCCGGCCACCCCTCTTATCCTGCCGTTAATAATGTTCTCATTCAAAGGGCGATAAGATGCCCGGAACAGCCCACCCAGAAGGTAATTGATAGTCTCGTGGCTGAAGCCGGCAATAAGGTCAACTTCTCGTCGCGGCACCGGTATACCGGCATCCCGATTGGTGAAGTTATCAATGGCTATCCGGACAATTTCCCGCGCCGATTCTGCAGCATTATGTCCACTGAATTCAATATGCGGAGCACCTGCAACACGAGCACGGGGATCGGTAGTAATCACCCTGGTGTGGTAGCACCGGGCTACATCGGCCAGACCATGCATAATACACCGGGCATCAACTACTACGGCATCCAACAATCCGCTCAGAACAGCCAGTTCTTGCTGCAGAACGCTACCGGCAGGAGGTATGCCGTGACGCATTAATACCTCGTCGGCGATGCCGCCCATACCGGCCAGGTTTATTCCTTTGGCCCCCCTGGACCTGGCGTATTCGATAATATCAGGCTCTTTAATCACCGCTGTCAGCATAACGGCAAGCTCGGGATCGTGCCCATTAATAAGCAGATTGACGGCATCCTTCTTAAGAGTGCCGGGGCATATCCTGCCCAGAAAAGGAGCCGGAGTACCGAAGATGACATCCTTTAGCTCAGTGGCAATCATACTGCCCCCCCAGCCATCAGAAAGCGCGGTCCGAACCGTCTGTTTCAGCAAACTCTTGAAATCCTGGTCGGCCCCCATATCAGTAGAGTGCATCGTCGCCGCTACTTCCCTGTCTATGCCGCGCGGGGCAACCCACTGTTTGCGCCAGAGTTCCTGCCGCCTGAGTGGCGCTCGCCTGAGAAACAGGGCTTCTCCCGCCTGTCCGTCAAACGCCTTCATGACAGCTTCGCCAACATCAATGGCGATTGCCTCACTGCTACGCTCACCGATCTCCACACCGAGTTCCAGAGCCAGCTGCAGCAGCTTCTGCTCATCCTTTATCCCATAGCCCGGTACCTCATCTCTTGCCACGGCGAGGAACAGCTCAGTAACACTGCGGGCATGATTACCATGGGCAGTCGCACCACCGGCAACCATACGAGCAAAATTACCAGCGGCAACAGACTCGGCATTAGCTTTGTTTTCTTTTTCCAATATTTTCCGCCTCACAATTATGATATCGTAAGCTCAGCCATCATCTCCCGAACCAACCTGATTGCTTCGGGGTGTCTCATAATTATCACATCGCCACCGGCCAGGAGCAATACCATCGCCGATATCGCCTCCATCAGGATCCCCCTCTTTTTAGCATTACCCAGTGCCGAAGCTTCTTCATCGGGGGCGTGAGCCTCCCTGGTCTTCCACACCTCTTTGGCCAGGTTACAGATGATGGGGAACTGCAGTTTTTCATCCTGCTGGGCCAATCCGGCCACCCGCATTCTCTCCATTACCGAATAGCTGTACTCGATGCCATAGCCCACACCGCTGGCGGTAGGGTCCATAATAATCTGCTCGTTGGGAACACCGAGATTCCCCAAGAGGATATTAAGCTGCTTGGCCAGGTTGATGTCGATGGGCGAAGATGCGATCAGGGTATGCTTATAAGCAATAGCCTGAGCACCGATCTTCTTATAATTCCCTTCCTCGACCGGTCCGATGATCAGGTTCTTCCCCTGACAGACCTCAGCCACTCTTCTCAACACCCCGGTATCCTTCTCCAGATTGGCGGTACCCCATACGATTAAGGGAACATCAACGGCATCAGCTACCTTTTTCACCACCTCCGCCGCTTCATCAGCGCCGCGATCCAGGCCGTTGGGATCGGTGCTTTCTAGCTGCAGAGCAACCAGATCCGCTCCATAATCATCGACACATTTTTTCGCCCAGGCCACCGGGTCGCCAGTCACTCCCTCAAAGGGTTCCAGAGCAGCTTCGGCCCAATCCCTCGGCGGCGTATCGTAAACCTCCATAGCTATTCGGGGCAGCCTGGGCATCTCTCCTTCGAAAAGGTAGAAAGGGTAAGCGGTCTCGCCACCGACAACTACCTGCTTCGCTCCTTTACCAAGGGTGATCTCCCTTATCCGACCGTTATATATTGTTTTCGGAATTTCGAGAGCCATCGACTAACTCCTTTCTCCAGGCCGGCCTTTTTCTCTTCTCACTGCCATACCAGCCTTTACCGTACAAATATCGCTCGCCAGTCTGTAGATATTTAAGCTTTTTATCACAGTCGTTAAGCTCATTTCACCACAGTTCTATCTATTTTCCATTTTCCCTCAGGATTACTCACTTAACAGATTGCCCCCAGAATCATTGCCTTCTCTCCATCAGAGACGATTATTCCCTCAATCTAGCATTCCATATCGATCTTCTTCCCATCCTTAACACCTTCTATACTAAACCTGTCACCAGCTTAGCTGCCTTTACCGTATTCAGCATTAGCATAGTGATGGTCATCGGACCGACACCACCAGGCACCGGAGTAATTGCTTTGGCCTTTTTCTTCACGGCATCGAAATCCACGTCGCCAACCAAAATATCCTTACCCTCAGCAGTCTTCCCAACCCGGTTAACTCCGACATCAATGACTACTACCCCCTCTCTGACCATATCAGCAGTAACAGCTTTAGGCTTACCTACAGCCACTATTATGATATCAGCTCGCTTAGTGTGAAATAGAACATTTCTGGTTCGGGTATGACAGACGGTAACGGTAGCATTAGCCCCATCACTATTCTGAAGGAGAATATTGGCTATCGGCTTACCGACGATGTTACTCCGACCAACTACGACCACTTCTGCCCCTTCAAGTTTAACCCCGCTGCGCACCAAAAGTTGCTGTATGCCATGAGGGGTGCAAGGTAGATAATCTGGCTGGCCGATCATTAGCTTACCCAAATTCATCGGATGGAAACAATCGACATCCTTCTTTGGATTAATGGTATATATGACTTTAGCCTCATTAATATGCTTAGGCAGCGGTAGCTGTACTAAAATCCCGTGAATATTTGGTGATTCATTAAGTCTACCAATCAAAGCTAAGAGATTCTCTTCACTGGTATCCGTAGACAGATCGTACCTTTCGGAATAAATCCCCATAATATTAGAAGTCTTTTCCTTCTGTCCAACGTAGACTTGAGACGCTGGGTCTTCGCCAACTAGAACCGTAGCCAGTCCTGGGACTAGTCCATGTTTCTCCTTGAGTATAGCTATTTCCGCCTTCAGTTCCTCACGAATTTGCTTAGCAATCTCAGTACCACTAATAATACGTGCTGACATCTTCATCTCCCTTACATTAATTCATATTTACCCTAATTCCAGCTCTAGTCTATCCCTGAAACTCTCAGAACCTGTTTCGTGTCACAACCCAATTTATCTAAAAAGCTTAGCCATCAAATCATTAACTGCTGTAACCGCTTTGGAAGTACCGGGTAAATCGAGTAACGGCCTTAACTCGACATCGTACTGACACACTTCTTCGTCCAGAGGTATCAAGGCCGCCGGTTCGATTGCCAGCCGGAGCAACTCCTTCTGGACGATAGGGGCCAACCGGAGTGGAGCGGGGTTGATTATTACCGACTGCCTCTTTACACTGAGTTTTAGCTGGGCGACAATATCCCTGACACGTGCGACAGTGCGCACCCCTTTAACCGTCGGGTTAGCGATAATAAGCAATTCATCGACATCCTGGGTGGTTCTCCGCGACAGGTGCTCCAACCCCGCCTCATTATCCATAACCACATAGGCATAATTTTCGGCCAGTCTATCCACAAACTTCCGTAAGACAAGGTTGGGATAGCAATAGCACCCGGATCCCTCCCCCCTACCCATCGTCACCAGGTCAAGCTTATCGTCTTCGACGATAACCCCGTTTAACCGGCACTCCAGGTAGGCTTCTTTAGTCATTCCCGGAGGAATTTCTATATTGTCCCTCTGGAACTCATCGAGAATCATACCGACCGTCCTTTTAACCTCAAGACCCAGACTCTCGCCCAGGTTGGCATTAGGATCAGCATCAATAGCCAGTATCGAACCGGAACCATTCTCCTTGAGGTAACGGATAATCAGACTGGCTATTGATGTCTTACCGCTGCCGCCTTTTCCCGCCAGAGCTATGGAAAGAGTCAAACCGTTAACCTCCCCCTCGTTTTCCCGCCCGCCAGTCCGGATAGTCTCTTGCTTACATTGGGAAACTCATCGGCATTGGTATGGGGTAAGAAGAGAGCAGCGACGTAGTGGTGCATAAAATCGGGACTTTCGCCGAGTTCAAGACTGGTCATCATCATGGCTACCCTCCTGGCGTCATCAAGCAGGTCGGTAGAGTAGGAGACCAGCCTGCTCCCGTTCAGAGAACCATTGCCAACAAAGATAAACCTATCCCGGGGAATATCGGGAAGGAGGCCGATGGTAATACTCTTCTCAATGTCAATATGACTGCCGAAGGCCCCGGCGATAATTATCTGCTCCAGATCGGCGCAGGTAATCCCGACACTTCCGGTCAGTGTCTGACAGCCAGCATACATCGCCGCCTTGGCCCGGATGAGATTGTCAATGTCCACTTCGGTAATCACGATATCCCTACCGGTCTGGTTCTCTATCGCCCGGGAAAGAACGTATTCGTAACCATCGCTACCTTTTCTAATTCTATCGGTGACCAGGTCGGTGTTGAATTTGCCGTTGCGGCCGATAACCCCGGCTTCAAGCAGCCCGGCAACAATATTCAGCAGGCCCGAACCGCAGATTCCCTTCGGTTTGACTCCGCCGATAGTATGTACCTCCGGCTCCAGATCTGCCAGGCTGATAGCAAAGTCTTCAATCGCTCCGCTGGTGGCTATCATACCGTGCTTGATACCACCGCCTTCAAAAGCAGGACCGGCCGAGCAGGCAGCGGTTACCATCCATTCCGAATTACCGATCACTATCTCGCCGTTGGTGCCGATGTCCATATAGAGAGTAAGCCTCTCCCGCTGGTGGATCCCGGCCGCCACCACTCCTGAGACAATATCACCGCCGACATAGCTGGCTACGGAAGGAAAGACGAAAATATGGACATGCTTTGCCGCGTTAATACCCAGTGACCTTGCCTTCACCGGAGGGAAAAAGCTGGCCGCCGGGGTATAAGGGGCTAACCTGATATATTTAGGATTGATGCCGAGCAGGATATGGGTCATTGTGGTATTACCGGCGATGGTCACATGCCCGATGTCTGCCGCCCTGACCTGGCTCCGGGCCGAAAGATCGTCGATAACCTGATTGATAGTAGCCACCACAGCCTGCTGCAGCTTTTTAAGACCGCCCGGTTTCAGACAGTAGGAGATGCGGGTAATAACATCTGCTCCGTAGTCCACCTGTCCGTTGTAGGCCATACCTTCGGTAATGACCTCACCCCGGCTCAGATCCAGCAGCTGCCCGCAGACGGTAGTCGTCCCGATGTCAAACGCCAGTGAGAAGTACCTCTGGCTGGTGTTTCCCGGTTCTATGTTTATTATCGTGGGCTTACGCTTATCGGCTTTCGTCTTGACCGCCTTGACCAGAGTTGTCGCAGTAACATGGTAGTTTTTCTTGCGCAGAACCGAAGGCAGTTTCCTTACCACATCAAGGGCTACTCCGGTATGATTAAGGCTGCACTGCTTCTTTAAGCCTCTCAACAAACGGGACAGGTCCGAGGTATTATCCGCCGAGGTCGGTGGCGGCAGTTCAAGATAACACTTGCTTAGGGGCGGATTAAATCTCCAACCGGTAGCGATCGCCTCAGCAGGCCCTACTCTACCCCCCGTCATCTTTACTTCCCGGTTTACTACCGCGGTCTCCAGCCTTGACTCTACCGGAACATTAACAATCAAATCGGTGAGCACCCTGCTCCGGCAAGCCTGCCGGATACCCTGCTGCCACTCTTCCGGAGAGAGCTTCTCACTACGACTACTCTCCACCTCACCGCTTTCAATCCGTACCTTACAGGTGCCACAGACACCGGCTCCTCCGCAAGAGGCGATGACACGCACGCCGGCATCAACAGCCGTCTGGAGCAGGTTAGCCCCCCTCTCCACGACAATGCTAACATTATCGGGCTCAAAACGAACCTTTACCTTCTTGTAAGCACTACCTTCCTTCATCTAACTCCGATGTTATACTGCCATAAAGCAGTCCTAAATTCCTTTCACAGGATATACAACCTGTAATCTGCTCGCCCACCATATAGATCCAATTTAGCCAATGACTACTGCTATCATGGTATGAGACTAGGCAAGATTACTGGTTAGAGGTTAATTCATGCTGGGAAATCTACAACCACTGTTGTGCCTTTACCCTTATGCGAATCAATTCTGAGACTACCGTCTAATAGTCGTACTCGTTCACTCACGCTGACCAAACCTAATTTTCCTTTACGGGCTAGGTTACTTAATTCTTGAGGCGGATCGAAACCAATACCATTGTCGTTCACACAGAGTCTAACCTTCTTTCTCGCAAAACAAACTTCTATTGAAGCTTCTGTCGCTTGAGAGTGTTTCTTAACATTATTCAATGCCTCTTGAGCAATACGAAATAATAACAACTCTTGCTCTGATGGTAATCGAAGCTCATATCCGATTTTTTTTACAGTGGTATGGGGGCCTCCTGTTAGCTCGGATTCTTTAGCCAATAATTCCAGGGCGACTGATATTCCTAATTCATCTAAGAGATCAGGGCGAAGATTATGGCTAAAGCGCCGAACTCCGTCAGCTATGCTTCTAGTAGTACGTTGAATATTTCTGAGCTTTTCTATCAAAGACAATGGCATCCGTTTTTCCGTGCGTATAATAGTCTCAATATTGATCCCTAGGGTAAGTAAAGACTGAACTGTATCATCGTGAAGTTCACGAGCGATACGTTTCCTCTCCTCCTCTTGTGCCTTAGTAATCTCCGTTACGTACAACTGTAAATTTTCCTTCAGTCTTTCACGTTCTGTTATATCAGTCCAAGTTTCTAGAGAGTAGCGATACCTTCCATATCGCTTTATTGGTATCGATGTTGTTTCAACCAATAGCCGCCTACCATTTCTTCCTCTAAACAATCGTTCAACAGCTCTATTTCCTTTGAGTAAATCATGACGTAAGGAATCAAGTCTCTTATCACGTGTTTCCTCTGGCCACCAAGGATATGGTGCTCTACTACCAATAACCTTTGCAGAAGAGAAACCTGTAATTCTTTCTAGTGCTGGATTAATATATCTAACCGATGTGTCTTCGTTAATAACGATTATTGGATTCGGAGAATTACTCAGCAACTTAGAACTAAATTCCTCGCTCTCCTGTAAAGCCTCTTCCATCTTTTTACGCTCGGTCATGTCTCTTATTGTGTGTATTAGGCATATTTCACCACTGATTTCTATCAAATCTGCCGACAGTAAACCAAAACGTAGTTCACCCGATTTAGATCTAAAAGATACTTCAAGATCTCTTATCACCCCATCTTTCCGCAGCAAACGAGCCATTTCATTACGATCATCAGGATGTGGCCAGAAGCCTAGTTCAATTCCGGTACGGCCGACAACCTCATCACGCTGATAGCCCCAAATACGAAGAAAAATGTCATTTATCTCAATATATCTTCCCTCACTCAGGGTACTAATAGCCATCGGTTCGGGATTAGAATAGAAAGCCTTTGAGAACTTTTCTTCGGAGACAAGTAAAGCCTCTTCCATCTTTTTACGCTCGGTCATGTCTCTTATTGTGTGTATTAGGCATATTTCACCACTGATTTCTATCAAATCTGCCGACAGTAAACCAAAACGTAGTTCACCCGATTTAGATCTAAAAGATACTTCAAGATCTCTTATCACCCCATCTTTCCGCAGCAAACGAGCCATTTCATTACGATCATCAGGATGTGGCCAGAAGCCTAGTTCAATTCCGGTACGGCCGACAACCTCATCACGCTGATAGCCCCAAATACGAAGAAAAATGTCATTTATCTCAATATATCTTCCCTCACTCAGGGTACTAATAGCCATCGGTTCGGGATTAGAATAGAAAGCCTTTGAGAACTTTTCTTCGGAGACAAGTAAAGCCTCTTCCATCTTTTTGGTAACAGCCTTTTTACCTGTGGTCATTTCAATATAAATTTGGTTGATCTAACCGATTTAATAATTGAGCCCAACTGGCGATCACGACGGAAATATCATATTTGAAATTGTGAGATATCAAATAATATTTTGTGAATTATATGACTTAGTCTTTGTTCAAAACTATTAGCTAAATATTGAATACAGTCAATACGCGCATCACGTACATGTAAAACTACGAGGTAGTACTGGACTCATCAACAGTAACCATCCCTTTCTTTATGGCATGTAATGTTGCTTCGGTACGAGAACTAACTCCCAATTTTCTGAATATATTGACCAAATGGCCACTAACCGTATGCTCACTAATAAATAGCTTTTTCGAGATCTCTTTGTTGGTCATTCCCTTAGCTACCAAATTTAGTATTTCTAATTCCCGAATATGTAAATCATTGTTACCCTCAAGTCTTCCCTGTTCGTTACTGGTTACTCGGTGCACGTATTTACGAGCCAATTCAAGATTAAACACGGCCTCGCCAGAGTATAACAATCGGATAGAATTAAGTAAGTCAGCGGGATCTGAATCCTTTAGCAGATACCCGGAAACACCACTATCAATAGATGAAAAAACGTACTGGTCATTTTTATATGCGGTAAGGATGAGTATAGCAATGTTTGGGGACATCTTTGAGATCTCTTTGGCAGCCTCAATCCCATTCTTTCTCGGCATGCTGATGTCAAGTAATAAAACATCAGGGTTAAAACTTTGAGCCATCTCAACAGCTTCTTCTCCGTCTCGTGCTACAGCTATACACTCTAGATCCGGCTCAGTATTAATCAACTGTCGTAGCCCCTCACTAAATAGGCGGTGATCATCAGCTATCATGACCTTAATTTTTTTCATAATAATCCTATTCGTTGGATAATACTAAAGGGAGTATCAAATATAGTTGGCATCAATTAATCTAAAGACCACTCGATTCCCTCTATCCTTACTATAAAATAGAATTACCAAATATTCAATGATGGCAAAACCAAAAAGGGCCAATAATGAATCCTTGTCACATCTACAGAGAATTATTACATTTTACCAGTGCATATTAACTTGCTTCAAACATTATTATTCTTTGCATAAAAACATACTTTACTGGATGATTTTCAAACCACTGACGTCTATACTACATTGATAGTAGTGTCGTGTTTGAACTTATGGTTTTGTGCTTTTCGGGAATCCAGTCAGAGTACGCGATTATTTTATTTATATTCTAACGTTGCTTTTATATGTGTGTTACCCAGTGCAGATTATCCGCAAAGGTTAGTAGTATTCATATGATAAACAATTGCACCTCTTGACAAATCTCCTTACCTGTTTTAAAGTTGCTGCGTATCAAAACGCAGCAACTTTAAAACATTTAGATCCCAGATGATCAGAAGACGCAGTAAAAAAGAGAGGTGATTAAATGTAAATTTGAAAGTGGTCAAGCCACGTTATACAAAACAAATCATGTTGGAGGAGTTCTAAAGTGAATATCAAGGAACTACGAAGGTTGATTCTTGCTGTTAGTCTGGTAGCGGTGCTGGCAGTCAGCATCCCGATGATAAGCGGCTGCACGACCACACCAGAACCGACGCCCACTCCTACCCCAGGAGAACCAACACCAACCCCGACACCAGAGCCTGCTGTGGAAGGACAGACCTGGCATCTGCGAGGAATAGCCCCACAGGGTCGCAATATAGTAGAAAGAGATGCGATAGCTAACTTTTGTGATGTGGTTACTAAGGCAACCGGAGGGCGAGTAACTTTTGATTGGTACGCTGCTGGAGAGCTAATGGCGTCTGAGGAAGAGATACCTGCCCTTAAGGCCGGCGCTATTGATTGTGATTGGTACTATCCGCTCATGGGTACGGCTACCGGTATGAGAACCATCGAATGTGGTGCGCCATTCGCTACTCAAAATGTCATAGAATTCAGAACGCTAATTTATCAAAGGGGCTTAAAGGCACTTTTCGAAGAGTCATATGAACGAATAGGCCTTAAGTGGGTAGGAGTAGCGATGCATGACCCTCTGGAGATTTGTTCTTCTAAACCGGCCTACTCTCTCGAGGATATGGAGGGCCAGAGAATACAGCTCATGGCCGAGCATGCCTATCCATTCCAAAAGGTTGGAGTAGCTTGTTCCCCAACTCCTCCCTCAGATGTCTACCTGGCCATCCAGACCGGTGCTCTTGACGGAGTTGGATGGTCCGGCGCCGATGAAGCAGTACAGTTCGGTTTCAATGAGGTTGCTCCTTACCTTTGGGACCCGCCCTTTGTCGATGTCTGTACCGGAGTCCTTTTGTTCAATCCAGACGTCTGGGATTCTATGCCTGAGGATATACAGGAAATAATTAGTTTGGGGGCTAAAAACTTCGACATATGGGCTGAAACAATAAGAGCCTCAGGCGAGTACAAGTACCGAACCGATGGCTCCTTCCAGGAAATCTGTTTCCTCCCCGAGGAAGATATCGAGGTACTGCGGGGATACGGCATGGAGTATCTGGACATCGTAGCGGAGAGGGACGATTTGTGTGCCCAGGCAGTTCAGATAATCAAGGACTTCCGTGCTGAAGTGGAAGAAGCAAACTGGTACGGCCATTAATTTTGGCCAGTTAGCTTAACAATAATTATCTTGATTTCTTGAGATAGACCCCACCCCCGGGCTTAGTCGGGTCGGGGGTGGGGTGTGATTGTGTTGTAATCCTTTGAGGAGATCTTGAATGCCAAAACCGTTGATTGCTTATGTAATGGCTGTTGAGTCGTTCGTGTGGAAGATGTGGACAGGATTACGGTGGACTTCGATAGCAATCATAGTTATCCTGGCCTATGCGGTCTTCGTAAGGCATGCCATGAATGCACCCAGTATCCAGGCCTACGAACTGGCTATGTTCACGATGACGGCGGCTTTCATTCTGGCCGGAGGACCCCTCCTGCTTCAGGATGAGCATGTCAGAATGGATGCCTTCTATGCCCGGTGGTCTCCGCGGAAAAAAGCCATCATGGATATATGTACCTTCGTTCTCTTTATCTATATTGCTGTGATGGCGGTAACTGCACTGACCTCTACATTCGACTCTTTTGTCACTGGGCAGCATACCAAAAGTATATGGGGTCCTCCCCTCTGGCCCCTTAAGGCCTGTATCGCAGCAGGGTGTATCATCCTGCTGTTTCAAGCGGTAGCTAACCTGATCCGGGACATCGCTACCATCCGGGGTAAACACATCCCTACCCGGGCTGAGATAGCAGAAAAAGAGCACGACCGGTTCGGAAAGGCGGACGCCTGAAATGAATGTAATGCTGATTACCATTGTGATGTTTGCCGGCATGATGGCGCTGCTTACCACCGGTCGTCAGGTCTTTCTCATTGTCGGCGCTGTCGCCACTGTCGCCGCCATGGCACTCTGGGGCACCGGTGGCATAATAATGCCTCATCTAAATACTACTAGCATTATATATTGGGATGTCATGCTTTCCTTCCCGGCCTTTATCTTCATGGGCTACATGCTGGCTCGGTCGGGGATGGCGGATGACCTCTACAACATGATATACAAGTGGGCTGGAGGTGTTAAGGGTGGACTCGGTATGGGGAGCATCGGCATCTGTGCTCTGATCGGGGCGGTGCAGGGTACCGCAGTATCCGGTCAGGTGGCTATGGGGCTTATCGCCCTGCCTTCCATGCTAAAGCGGAAATACGATAAGTCGATTGCGACCGGATTAGTTCAGGCTGGTGGCGGACTGGGCTATCTCATCCCTCCCAGTCTGGTCTTCGTTCTCTACGGCATGCTGGCCAGGGTGCCAATTGGGCATTTATGGATTGCCGGGGCGATCCCCGGTTGCATATTAGCTGTCATGTACGTTGCCTATATCGGCATCCGCTGCCGCATCCAGCCGCATATCGGACCGCCTATACCCCTTGAAGAGCGGGCCGGCTGGAGAGAGAAATTCGCTAGTATGAAGGCTGGTATTGCACCATTAGCCCTGCTTTTCACGGTGATGGGGTTACTGCTGATGGGTGTAACCACGGTGACCGAAAGCTCAGCAATCGGAGCAATTGGTTCCATTGTGGTTACCCTGATTTACCGCAGATTCACCTGGAAAAATCTGGTGCAGGTGGTGAATCAAACCTGGCAGCTTACCAGTGTTATTATGTGGATTTTCGTCGCTGCCATTCTCTTCGGTGCTATCTATCACGGTCTCGGGGCGGCTAAGGCCTTCGATATCATACTTTCCGGATCAATTGGCCAAAACCCGACCATGATAGTGGCTACGATGATAGGTATCTATATATTACTGGGGATGGTGATGGACGACTTCGCCATGCTTATCGTTACTGCCCCTCTCTTCATACCGGTACTACAGGGTCTAGAGATTAATATGATATGGTTCGGGGTTCTGTATTGTGTCACTGTCTTGATAGCTATCATGACACCTCCCTTTGGATTCTCTCTGTTTATAATGAAAGGGCTGATCCCCAAAGACTCCGGTATAACCATGGTGGATATATATAAGTCTATTATTCCTTTCGTAATTGTCACAGGTGTTCTATTAGTCTTATTACTGTTCTACCCTCAGATAGCATTGTGGTTGCCTAATATGGTTTTTGGGATGCAGTAGTTTATGCTACAGGAGGAATTGAGTTTATCATCTTACAACTAAAGGTAAACCATTTGTATAGGTTTTGGGATAGGTTTTTACCAACTATTTGTTAGGAAATGAGAATGTATAAAGTAACTACAACAGATATGCTGGATCCAGTCATTCCAGAAGAAAACATCCTAAGGGAAAACGGGGCACAACTCTTCTATGGCTACTATAAGGATGAAGCCAACCTTATAGATATCACACGTGATGCTGATGGGATTATAACGTTTCTCGCACCAATGACTGCAAAGGTAATTAATTCTCTGCAGCATTGCCAAGTAATTGTGAGACGCGGTATAGGATACGATAACGTAGATGTCGAAGCTGCCACATCAAAAGGGATAGCAGTGGTGAATGTACCTGATTATTGCACTGATGAAGTGGCAGATCATACCATGGCTCTTCTTTTATGTGCGGCACGAAGGATTATTCAGGGTTGGGATCAGGTGAAATCGAGACAATGGGACTACCGGAAATTACTCCCCATACACGCATTAAAAGACTCTGTACTGGGGCTCTTGGGATTTGGTAAGATCCCAAGAGCAATAAGTGAGAGAGCGCGCTGCTTTGGGCTTACAGTACAAACAAGTGACCCTTTTGTCTCCAGAGATTTCGTAGCTGTGCACGGTGTCAAACTAGTTAGTAGTGAAGAACTTTTTAGAACATCTGATTTTATCTCGGTGCATGTTCCACTTGCAAAAAGTAACATTGGTCTCGTTTCAAGACAGGCTTTCGATATGATGAAACCATCAGCAGTTCTTATAAATACCGCAAGAGGACCTGTAATAGACGAATCAGCACTTATAGATGCTCTGAAAAATGGTAGCATTGCCTTTGCAGCACTTGATGTCACAACAAAGGAGCCAATTGAAGCTAATCATCCTCTTCTTGAGATGGAAAACGTAATCTTAACTCCACACTTTGCCTTCTATTCTGAACGTGCGGTAAGAATCTTAGGCGAGAAATCGGGTGGAGATATTATCAAAGTATTTAATGGGTGTATCCCTGAATCCTTGGTGAATCCTGAGGTCCTAAAAATCAGGACAGACCTCAAGAGATCAAAGGGTAATATCACGTCTAGGAGATGAATAATGTTTGGGCATTAACGAATCATATAATTCGTTTTTATAAAGGAGGACTTCACGGGTTAAAAACGACAACCCATAATTACAATGGACTCTAAACTTGTCACCTTATTCTTACTCAGAGATGTAGCTTTGTTCTTTTTAACTATATCTCGTTTTAGTGGGATTAGTAACTAATTTATAGACTTGATTAAATAATGGAGGGTTTATTCAAATGGGGAAAAGAAAAACTATACAGGACTTTCGGCAGATGAAGCAAAGTGGAGAAAAGGTTACTTGGATTACATCCTATGATTACCATATGGCCCGTATGGCGAATGAAGTGGGTATTAACATGATCCTAGTCGGTGACTCTGTGGGCATGACTGTGTATGGCTACCCTGGTACACTACCGGTGACTATGGATCAAATAATACCTCATACCGAGGCAGTAAGGAGGGGTGCGCCTGACGTGTTCGTAGTGGGTGATTTACCTTTTGGTGCTTATCATGCAAATGTAGAAGACGCTGTAATGAATTCTGTTCGTTTCTACAAAGAATGTGATGTAGATGCAGTCAAGCTAGAAGGCGGTAAGAGAGTTACTCCTCAAATCCGCGCTATAGCCGACGGTGGAATGTTGGTCATAGGTCATATTGGTATAACGCCACAAAGCTCAGCGGTAATGGGTGGTTTTAAAGCGCAGGGAAATACTGCTGAGGCCGCCAAGATTCTATTGGATGATGCTGTCGCTATTGAGGAAGCAGGTGCTGCCATGCTCTTAGTAGAGGGTGTACCAGCAGAGACAGGGAAAATTATCACTGAAGCACTTAGTATTCCAGTGATGGGTATTGGAGCCGGTATAAATACCGATGGACAATTAATGATTGTCAGCGATATGCTCGGTCTATTTGAGACGTTCACACCTAAATTCGTTAAGAAATACGCTAACCTTGCTAACGAAATAAGAATAGCACTCCAACAGTACATCAATGAAGTCCATGAAGGGAAATTTCCTACTAGTGAGTATTGTTACAAGATGAAAACCGGAGAAGCAGATAAACTTAAAGCTATGATGATGAAATCATAAGGGTAAACAAATACTGGCATTTACCAAAAGAGGATTAGAACGCAGAATTAGTTCGTGTTATTCATTGCTATAACAAATGGAGTTCAGCACTTATACCAACCAGATAACACTTTGGATATGAGTGTTATCTGGTTGGTATCTCCGTGATTTCGTGTCAACAGTCTCGTATATGTACTGTTCTTCTAATAGTAAATCTTGCTAATCACGAAATCCGAATGATTAACCGTCGATTACAATTACTTAATGGTCATCTGAATAAATGATATGATTCTAATGACATACCTAAATATTAACTCTATAAACAGACTGCTATGAAAAACAAGCTAATACATTTGAATAGGATCTGGAGATTATATGATTTACGATGCTACGAAATTAAAAGACTGGCAGATTGCCGAAGAAGCTGAGAAAAATATGCCCTTGCCCGAAGAGTGGCGAGATAGGTTAGGGCTTGAAAAAGGCGAGTTGCTGCCATATGGGAGAATTGCCAAACTAGACTTTTTAAGCATCATCGAACGTTTGCGCAAAAAACCTAATGGTAAGCTCATACAAGTGACAGCTATTACACCCACCCCACTGGGTGAAGGTAAGACAACAACCACTATAGGGCTCTTACAGGGTCTAGGGAAGCGTGGGAAGAATGTTGGTGGCTGTATCCGTCAGCCGTCTGGTGGACCAACTATGAATATTAAAGGTACTGCAGCTGGTGGTGGGAACTCAC